>DAIPLF010000198.1:0-4690 GCA_036769375.1 Candidatus Aminicenantota bacterium
TGCTCAAGATGGCCCCGATGGGGCTCAAGCTGATGAAGACGGGCCGGATGAGCCTCAAGAAGGAATCGATCAAGGATAAGAAACAGCTCCGGACTCTTCTCAAAGCCTTGAAGGAGGAAGCCTGATGAGCGGATATGTCTATTATCCCGGATGTTCCCTAAAAGGCAATGCCAAGCATTACGAGGAATCCATCCTTCCCGTTTTCAAAGAGATCGACTTGCCGCTCGAGGAGCTCGAGGACTGGAACTGCTGCGGGGCGACCGCATATTTCTCAGTCGATGACAGCATGGCGGCGGCGATCTGCGGCCGCAATTTCTCTCTGGCCGAGAAGCTCGAGAAGGACATCATCGCTCCCTGCGCCGGCTGCTTCCTAACCCTCAAGAAGTCGAAGAAATTCCTGGCGGGCGGAAGTGAAAAGGCCCGGAAGATCCTGGCCGCTCTGGACAAGGCCCGCTGTGGATACGGAGGGAAGGTCGACGTCAAGCATCCGCTTCAGATCCTGGTCCAGGAGGAGATGCTCGAGAAGATCAAGGCACGGGTCACCCGGCCCTTGACCGGACTTCGGGTGGCCTGCTATTACGGTTGTCAGCTGGTCCGGCCCTTCACCGACTTCGACGACCCCGACTATCCGATGTCGCTCGATAAGCTGATGGCGGCCATCGGGGCCGAGCCGGTCGACTACTCGGCAAAGACGCGCTGTTGCGGCGGCTCGCTGACCGGAACCATCGAGGAGGTCGGCATCCGCCTCAACTACATTCTGCTCAAAGAAGCCAAGAAAAGAGAGGCCGACGTCGTCGCCACCATCTGCCCTCTCTGCCAGTTCAACCTGGAGATCCTGCAGGACAAGATGGTCAAAAAGTACAAGGACGATGTTACCATACCTATCCTCTACTTCAGCCAGCTCATCGGGCTCGCCATGGGCATTCCTAAAGAGGACCTAGGCTTTTCCCGCTCGATCATCGACCTCAAACCGATGTGGGCGAAAATTGCGAACGGAGGACAAAGATGAGCCAGAACGGTGAACCTCGCATTGGAGTTTTTGTCTGTCACTGCGGGACGAACATCGCCGGCAAGGTCAATGTCGGCGAAGTCATCGAATTCGCTTCTCACCTGGACAACGTCATCGTCGCCAAAGAATACAAGTTCATGTGCTCCGACCCGGGACAGGAGCTCATCAAGCAGAGCATTAAGGAGAAGGACCTCAACCGGGTCGTGGTCGCATCCTGTTCACCCTTAATGCACGAACCCACCTTCCGGGGAGCCACTTCGGCGGGAGGGATAAATCCGTTCTTTTTCCAGATGTCCAATATCCGCGAGCAGGTCTCCTGGGTCACGGAGGATCCGGAACAGGCGACCAAGAAGGCCAAAGCCCTGATCTCCGCCGCCGTGCGGCGGGTGGCCCTCCATGAGCCCCTGGTCAAGAAGGAGGTCCCCGTCCGTCCCGAAGTCCTGATCATCGGAGCAGGCATCGCCGGCATCCACGCCGCCCTGACCTATGCCAACTCGGGAAAAAAGGTCTATCTCGTCGAAAAGCAGCCGTCGATCGGCGGCCACATGTCCCTCCTCGACAAGACCTTCCCTACCCTCGATTGTTCGGCCTGCATCCTCACCCCGAAGATGAGCGAGGTGGGGAAACATCCGAACATCGAGCTCCTGACCTGGAGCGAGGTGGAGGAAATTTCCGGCTATGTCGGGAACTTTAAAGCCAAGATCCGCAAGAAGGCCCGCTATGTGGACATCGATAAATGCAACGGCTGCGGGGTCTGCTGGGAAAATTGCCCGACCACCATCACCCCGTCGGAGCGGGTCATCCGGAAGGGGGACGTAATCATCAAGAGGGTTGAAAAAGAAAATTAGGTTCGAGGAAGATGAAACTCAGGGATATCCGGCAGATGCTCGAGGCCGAAATCATCAACGGAGAGGAACTTCTGGACGTGGAGATCGAACGGGCCGGCGCCTCCGACTTGATGAGCGACGTTCTGGCCTTCGGCAAACCCGGACTGCTCTTGATCACCGGGCTGTCCAACGCCCAGAGCGTCCGGACGGCGAGCATCATCGGCGCCAAGGCGATCGTCTATGTCCGGGGAAAGAAGCCGGACAAGGAAGGCACCGAAGTGGCCGTGGAAAAGAAGATCCCGGTCCTTTCCACCAAGTTCCTGATGTACCGGACATGCGGTCTCCTTTTTGGCAGCGGGCTGAGCGGACTCGAAGCCGTGACCAGCTTGGAGAAAACGTCCGGCAGGAGCGAGGAAAACGCTTTCGTCCAGGAGTTCGAGATTAAGGGCGGGGATTTCAGCCGGGCGGGGAAAGCTTCGGTCAAGATCATGGATATGCTCAGGGAGGTCGGAATCGATCCGGCCGTCGTCAGCCGGGCCTCGATCGCCTCCTATGAAGCCGAGATGAACATCGTCATGTACGCCCGCAGGGGGACTTTTACTCTGCGCCTCACTCCCGACGCCATCCACCTCACGGTCCACGATGAAGGCCAGGGTATCCCCGACATCGAGCTGGCCATGAAGGAGGGATATTCCACCGCCACCGACGAGATGAGGGAGATGGGATTCGGCGCCGGGATGGGTCTCCCCAACATCAAGAAGAACTCCGATCGGTTCGAAATCCGCTCGGAAGTGGGCCAAGGGACCGAACTCGATATCTGGATCGACCTCAGCCAGGGCAGGAGCGCATGAGCCAATACTATCATTCGATCCGTTTCGACTCCGACAAGTGCGACGGCCGGATGAAATGCCTGCGCGTTTGTCCGACCCAGGCTATCCGGGTGCGCAACGGCAAGGCCAGGATGATCGAAGAGCGCTGCGTCGACTGCGGGGAATGCATCACCGCCTGCCCCCAGGAAGCGATCATCCCGCTGACCGATCCCTTCGGCGAACTGAGCCGCTTTCGCCATACCGTGGCCATCCCTTCGCCGGCACTCTATGCCCAGTTCGGCCGGGAGATCCTTCCGGACAAAATCCTGGCCGGCCTCAAGAAGCTGGGTTTCGACGACGCCTTCGATCTGGCCTCCACGTGCGGCGAGGTGAGCTTTGCCATCCAGGAATATCTGCGCGATCACAAAGGCCCGAAACCGATTATTTCCAATGCCTGCCCGACCGTCGTCCGCCTGGTCCAGGTCAAGTACCCCGATCTCGTCGACCTCATCCTGCCCATCGACACACCGCGGGAGATCGCGGCCAAGGGCATCAAACAGAAGAAATCCAAGCAGTACGGCCTCCAGGAGAAAGAAATCGGGACTTTCTACATCACCCCCTGCCCGGTCAAGATGATTTCTATCAAGCAGCCGGCGGAGAAAGGCCGGTCTTTCCTGGACGGCGCCATCTCCATCGCGGACGTCTACGGTCCTCTGCTCTCGGCCATGGAGGGAGTAGAAAAAGAAAGCTATCGTAAGGCCCTGGAAAGCATCTGCATCCTGGGTATCGGCTGGGCGATGGTCGGCGGGATGAGCCGGACGCTGCGCCTGCGCAATTCGCTCTCGGTTTCGGGGCTGCCCGAGATCATCCGCGTCTTCGACGACATCTCCCGGGGGAAGCTCAAGGATATTGACTTCGTCGAGGCCTACTCCTGCGTCCAGGGATGCTGCGGCGGGTCTTTGACGGTGGAAAACGTTTACAGTTCCCATAACAAAATCCTCAAACTTATCGAGGCACTGGAGTTTGAGAAGATCAAAGCTTGCCCCGATATCCGCGAAGTCCGCAAAAAATACGCTCAGGACTACTTTTTTCTTAAAGGAAAAATCGAGCCGCGGCCTCTCACTCCCCTGGACCCGGACCTGAGCCTGGCCATCCGGAAGCGAAGAGAGAAAGCGGAGATTTACGAATCTCTTCCCAAGATCGACTGCGGCGCCTGCGGGTCGCCCGATTGCCTGGCCTTTGCCGAAGACGTGGTCAAAGGCATGGCCCGGCTCGAAGAATGCCCACTGATAAGGATAAAACATCATGAAACTCAGGGACATCGCTGACACGTTCGATTTCAAGGTTTTGACGGCCCCGGACAAGCTGGACGTCGAAGTGAGCGGCGGCTATACGAGCGATCTGCTCAGCGACGTCATGGCCAACAGCCGGCCGGGAAACATCTGGATCACCCTCCAGACCCACCAGAATATCGTCGCTGTAGCCAGGTTGAGAAGCCTGGCGGCGATCTTGCTGGTCAACAATCGCGCTCCAGACGAGGAGACGGTGAAAACGGCGGAACAAGAACAGGTCCCGCTGCTCTTGACCCCGGACCCGGCATTTCTGATCACCGGGAAGCTGTACCTGAAGTTGAGCCAGAAGGATTAGGGAATGCTGAGAGCTTTCCGGGCGGACCTCCACATCCACACCTGCCTCTCTCCCTGCGCGGAGCTGGAGATGTCGCCCCGCGGAATCATCCGGACGGCCAGCGAGAAGGAGATCGACATCCTCGGAATCTGCGACCACAACTCCGCCGAGAACGTGCCGGCCATGCGGCACGCAGCCAGGCCCTTTCGGATCTCGGTCCTCGCCGGGATGGAAGTCACTTCCCAGGAAGAAGTCCACGTGCTGGGCCTCTTTGACAGCCTGGATTCGGCCCTGGGTCTCCAGGAAATCGTGTACGCTCATCTCCCCGGTGAAAACGACGAAGACGCCTTCGGAGTGCAGCCGGTCGTCAACGAGGAGGGAGAAATCCTCCGGTTTAACGAGAAGCTCCTGATCGGCGC
>DAIPLF010000199.1:0-4677 GCA_036769375.1 Candidatus Aminicenantota bacterium
TGACCAGGCGCCTGTTGACGAAGAAAAGCTGGTGGCCTTTGTCCGCGCGGCCGCCAGGCGGCCGAGAGGCATGGCCGAAGACCCACCCCCCGCCCTCGCGGAAATCAATCTCCAGGAGGCGGTCTAGGACGTCTTTGCCATAGAGCTGAAAGAGCCGCTCTCTCAGGCTTCCTACGCGGGGGCAGTCCAAGATCTCCCGCCGGCCGTGGAGGAGAGAGAAACGGACATCGGGAGAAGCCAGAGCGACCGCGCTGAGATAGCGGACCACATGGCCCAGCTCGGACTGCTCGGAGCGGAGGAATTTCCGCCGGGCCGGCAGGTTATAGAAGATGTCCTTGACCTCGATGCTCGTTCCGCGAGGGAAGGCGACATCCGTGATGGCGACGGCTTCGCCCGCCTTGGCCTCGACCCGGATCCCCTGCTCCCCCCGGCCGTCCGATGTCTTAAGCACGATCGCAGAGACGGCCGAGATAGAGGCCAGAGCCTCGCCGCGGAAGCCTAAGGTGGAGATCCTCTCGAGGTCCTCTTCGCTCCTGAGCTTGCTCGTGGCGTGCCGCTCCAAGCACAGCTCCGCATCCTCACGGTCCATGCCGGCGCCGTCATCCTGGACCCGGATGAGTCTCTTTCCCCCGGCCTGGAGTTCCACCCGGATCTCCGAGGCTCCGGCGTCGAGCGAGTTCTCGACCAGCTCTTTAACCACGGAAAAAGGCCTCTCGATGACCTCGCCCGCAGCGATCTTCTGGGAGACTTCGAGCGGCAGGCGCTTGATCCCGGCCATCGGTCTGTTCCTCTCCCTAGACGGCCTCTTCGCCGTCTGTCTGCCTCGGTCCCACGCGGGTGATCTTCACT
This sequence comes from Candidatus Aminicenantota bacterium, assembly GCA_036769375.1. Classification (GTDB taxonomy): domain Bacteria; phylum Acidobacteriota; class Aminicenantia; order Aminicenantales; family UBA8522; genus UBA8522. The sequence goes on from DAIPLF010000199.1 coordinate 850, forward strand.
TTGACCTCGGCTCCGGCCCGGCCGGAGCACGACGCCAGCAGGACATCGATATAGTTGGAGGTCAAGACTTCTGCACCCCGGGCTCTCTTCCTCACGACGATCGCTTTAAGTTTCTTCCCGATGAACCTCTCACGGAAGGTCCGGCGCTTATCTTCGGCGAGAGTCCTCAGGATGGCTGACCGCCCGCTCTTCTCTGAGTCCTCTACTTGAACCCAGTCCGCCGCCGGTGTTCCCCGCCGCGGAGAATAGGAAAAAACATGGAGATAGTCGAGGGGCGATCCGGCCACAAAACCGAGCAGCCGGTCGAAATCGCTCTCCTCCTCACCGGGAAACCCGACGATCATGTCGGCGCCCAGCGCCGCTTCGGGAGACCTCTCGCGCAGCCGCTGCAAGATCCGCCCGTAACCGGCTGCGGTCGACCCCCGGCCCATAAGCTTAAGGACACGGTCAGAGGCATGCTGAAGAGAAAGGTGAAAATGAGGACAAACCCGGGGATTCCTGGTGATCAAGTCGATGAGCCCGTCGTCGAGGCGCCGGGGGTCCAGCGAACTCAGCCTGAGCATCCCCAAGCCGTCAAGCTCCAGAAGGCCCCGAAGCAGACCCGAGAATGAGTCTTTGGGTTGAAGGTCAAGCCCGTAGGAAGAGAGATGGATGCCGCAGAGGACGATCTCGCGGAAACCCCGGTCGATGAGCCGGCGCGCCCGGGCCAGGATCTCTTGTCGCGAGGAACTCCGGCTCCGGCCGCGAACCGAAGGGATGATGCAGAACGTGCAGCTCAGGTCGCAGCCGTCCTGGACTTTGAGCAGGGCGCGGGAGCGCAGGGGTTTGCTCGCAGAAGCCTCCGGGGTATCCGACAACGAGAGGACGCTGTCCGCGAGCCGCGCTTTGGCCGAGTTCGGGAGCAGGAGCGCACCGGGCGTCAGGTCCTCTGAGCGCAGAGAGCCGCCATCAACAGAACAGCCGGCGATGATCAGCCTGGCTCCCGAATTGAGCCGGGAGATCCGGCGGATGAACTTGCGAACGTCCCGGTCGGCCCGGGCGGTCAGAGTGCAGGTGTTGACGACCACAAAGTCGGCCCGGGCGGGATCCTCCTCCCGGCGCATCCCGCCGAGTTCGAACTCTTCAGCCCAGGAAAAGACCTCGGCTTGATTCACCCGGCAGCCGAAGTTCTGGATGAGGAATGAAGGCATCAAGACTCCCGGATCTTCTTCGATGCGGTTTCCACTTGGACAGCCATGGCCTTCTTATGCTCCTCCAGCTTCTTCTTGAGGCGCGGGTATTTCAAGCTGAGGATCTGCACGGCCAGGATCGCGGCGTTGGAGGCTCCGGCCTTCCCCAGCCCCATGGTCGCTACGGGCACTCCCTTGGGCATCTGAACGGTGGAGAGAAGCGCATCCAGCCCGCCCAGACCGGCGCTCTCCACCGGGACTCCGATGACCGGCACCGATGTCTTCCCGGCTACGAACCCGGCCAGATGGGCGGCTTTGCCGGCGACGGCGATGAACACTTTCGCTCCCTTCTTTTCGCTCTCGGCGATGAGCGCACTCGTCCGCTCGGGCGAGCGGTGGGCCGAGGTCACCTCGAGACGATGGGAGATCCCAAAGGCATCGAGGATGTGGAGGGCGTCCTTGACCACCTCATGGTCCGATTCGCTGCCGATGAAAATGACAACGTCCATATTTTTCTCCTAGCGCAGGGCGCCGATATCCCGCCGGAAATGCATTCCCTCGAAAGAGATGGCGGAGATGGCGCTGTAGATATTCTCCATGGTCTCGGCCAAGGTCTTCTCTGAAGCGCAGACATTGAGGACGCGTCCTCCGTTGGTGAGGTACTCGCCGTCCTCGTACTTTGTTCCGGCATGGAAGACCTGAACACCCGGGATGGCCGACACCTCCTTGAGTCCGCTGATCGGTTTCCCCTTTACGTAGGAGGTCGGGTAGCCGCCCGAGGCCAGGACAACGCAGCCCGCGGCTTTGTCGTTCCAGGAGATCTCCGATTTCAGGACGTTTCCCGAGATCGCGTTGAGCAGCACCTCGGCGAGGTCGGACTCCATCCGGACCATCTGGACCTGGGTCTCCGGGTCGCCGAACCGGCAGTTGTACTCCAGGACTTTGGGCCCCTCTTCGGTGAGCATCAGCCCGACATAAAGGACTCCTTTGAATATCCGGCCTTCCTCGCGAAGCCGGTTGATGGTCGGGAAGACGATGCCGTGGATCACCTCGGAGAAGAGCTGAGGTGTGACGAACGGCGACGGCGAGATGGCTCCCATTCCTCCGGTGTTCGGCCCGCGGTCCCCGTCGAAGGCGGCCTTATGGTCCATGGTCGTCACCAGGGGCTGGACTTTGGAACCGTCCGAGATGACGATGAACGAAACCTCCTTGCCTTTGAGGAACTCCTCGATCAGGACTCTCTTCCCGGCTTCCCCGAACTTCCGCTCGACCATGATCATATCCAACGCCTCCTCGGCCGCGCGGAGGCTGGGACAGACGATGGCGCCCTTTCCGGCCGCCAACCCGTCGGCCTTGATGACGAGGGGGAAGAAAAACTCCCCGGATTTCAGGATGCGCTGGGCCTGGGTCGGCGTCTCGGCCACTCTGAAGCGACCCGTGGGGATGCGGTGCCTGGCCATGAACTGCTTGGCGAAAACCTTGCTGCCTTCAAGTTCGGCAGCCTTCCTGCTGGGCCCAAAGATGCGCAGTCCGCGCAGCTCGAATTCATCGCAGATGCCCAGGGTGAGCGGGACTTCCGGCCCGACCATGGTGAGGTCGATCCTCTGTTCGACAGCGAAGTCCGCCAGCTTCTGGATGTCCGTTTCGGGTATGGGAACGTTCTCGGCGAAGCTCATCGTGCCGGGGTTCCCCGGGGCACAGTAGAGCTTTTCGAGCAGCGGGCTTTGCAGGATCTTCCAGGCCAGGGCGTGCTCTCTCCCACCCGATCCGACAACCAGGGCTTTCATGGTCAGGCTCCTTTCGTCAGTTCCCCGGCCAGGCCTTCAATGAGGCCCGGCCGCGGAAAAACGCTCTTTAGGATCCGGGCCGCCAGAGGCGCCGCCTCTTTAACCGGCAGGCAGTACCTCATCTCGAGAAAGCCCTGACGAAGGCCCCGGACCTCATCCCGGACCGCCTTATTGCGGATGACCACATCGGCGATATACCCGGCGAGGACGTCGAAATCCTTTTCCAGCATGCCGAAGCGGGTCATCTCCTGAACTCCCAGCCTTAGGCCGCTGGAATCGAGGAACGTCTCGTCGTCGGGAAGCGCCTGATAGTTCGTGACGATATTGTTATTCTCCAAGCGCCGGGCGACCTCCTGGGCAGGGCCATGGCTGCGCACCCGGATCAGCACCTGGTGGGTCTCGGTAAAGCCGTCCTTTTCATCGCCCTCGACGGCGAGGCCGTGCTTCTTCAAGGCCTTGGCGAAGGCCTTGGCATTCGCCCGCACCTGCTTTTGGTAGTCCGCCTTGAAGGCGTTCATCTCGTAAGCCGCCATCAGGAGCCCGATGAGCGTTCCCAGATGGTGATTGCTGGTCGACCCGGGGAAGGCCCGGCTCTTGACATCGGCCCAGAAATTGCGGAGCGGGCTGTCCTTGGGAAAGCTCCCGGCGATGACCCCACGCTGCGGCCCAAAAAAGGTCTTATGGGTGCTCCCGGTGACGACGTCCGCTCCTTCCTTGAGGGGCTCCTGGAAGACCCCATAAAGCCCCAGGACATGCGCCATGTCGTACATGATCACCGGCCGCTCCGGCCACTCATTGACGATCCGGGCGACAAACTCCACCGGCTCGGGATAGATGAACATGCTCTTGCCGAAGATGATGAGCTCCGGCCG
>DAIPLF010000200.1:0-4672 GCA_036769375.1 Candidatus Aminicenantota bacterium
GGGTGCCGGGTTTCGCATCCGGCGCCCGTAGCCCCGCTAAAGGGAGGCGGTGGGAGGCACGCGGACCGCGGCGGGTGCGCGCCGGGGGCTTGTCCGGTCCTCCGCTTCAAAACCTTATTTTTCTTGACTTTAAGTCCGGATATGCCTAGAATTCCAATCTCAAAAGGGAGGCCCTTCGGCGCTGAGAAGACGACGCCTTCCGTATTGGGTCTGGAAGCGCATCTTGGCGTCTTGGGCCGAGGGAGACCCAAAATGAGGATGAGCGCCCAGTTGGTTGCGAACATCCTGGCCGCCATTCTCGCCTTCCTTTTGCCCGGCGGTCTGTTTGGTCAAAATACCCCGCAAGACCGGCCTGCCTCGATTTCTGCCCAGCTGGATGAGGCTTTGCGCCAAGCCGACTCGGAACGGGCGCGGGAGCTTGTCCTCGATGACCCGGATGGAGCCGAGCAACTCTTCCTGAACTACCTTCAACGAAAAGTCAACCGCAAGCCGCCCAAGGAAGGAGAAATTCGCCATCTGGCCAAGGCGCGGTTCCTGGCCGATGTCTTCTTCCGGATCTACGAGTTTGATTTCGAGCGGGGGATCCTCGCTTACTGGGACAAAGCCACCATCGTCCAGAAACAGGAATTGTTGCCCATCCTCCGGGACCATTACGCGGTCTACCAGGATGCGCGGAGAATGAGCCGGCTGATGCCGCCCCCCCGCGATAGAGACACGCGGCTAATGGAAAGGAATCTCTCTTTAGCCGACCGCTACCGTAAGGTATCGTTCACGAAAGGCGAGCTCCAGGCGATGCTCTGGGCGGGCACCGAGATGTGGAAAACATGGCGGCAAGCCAAGAGCGTTGGCGATGACGTGGTTGAAGCCTGGGCCGCCTATTATGTCGGGAGAAATTCCGGCGAGGGCCAGGTTGAGTTTGCGGCTCAGTATGCGGTTGAGGCGGCCGAGCGGCTGCATATGCCGAGACTCCTTCAATTCGCTCTGGCCTTTCAGGCCTGGAGGGCCCTCAGCCGGGACGACTACGAGGCTCACATAGAATACCTCCGCAAGGGGCTCGAGACAGTTCGAAAGATCCCGGTGCGTCAGACCATGGTCCAGAAGTCGGGTTGCGATTTCTATCCCGGGGAAGCCTGGTATCTCAAAACCCTATGGAGGGCCTACAAATTAAAAGACATCCCCGAAGGGCAGGAACTTTTCGACCAGGGGCGGGCGCTGAGCCGTCGGTATGGGGGAGAGGTCGGTGAGCTAGCTTATCTCATCGCCTCCATGCAGGAATTCATTCGACCGGGACTTTTAGAGGAGGTAGCCTCCCAAGCTGAAACGCTGGCTCGCCGGATCGGCGATCCCGGCTGGCTGGCCGCGTTCTTGACGGAGAAGGCCGGAGGGTTAAAGGGTTTGAGAGAGTTCTCCGAGGCGTTGGCGGCGCTGGATGAGGCCGCCCGAATCTATAAAAAAATGGACGATAGGGGCCACCTTGCCCAGTGCCTAGAGATGCGCGGCACTTTTCGGGTCCAGTCGAACGACCTCGCGGGAGCGCTGGCCGACTTTGGCGAGGCCATGAAAATATGGGATAAGCTGGGCTTGACAGGAGAGGCTATTGCCTTGCGGATGCACGCCGGCTTGGCTCTGCAGTCACATCCGAAGTTGGCACTCAAATTCCTGAATGAAGCCCTGTCCATGGCAGAAAAAACCCAAGTCGTTGGGGATATCAGGAATGTCTACTCCGCCCGCGCCAAAGTCATGGCGACCGATTTGCCGGCTCAGAGCCTCGAGGACTATAGAAAAGCGCTTTTTTATTGTGAGCGCCTCCGCGATATTTTCGTTTATCCCGGCGAAGTCCCCGTGGCCATGAGGCTTGTAAGCCAAGCGCTGCGCCGTATGGGGAAGTACGGTGAGGCCGTAGAAATGGAGAAGCGGCGGGCCGAATATGCCCGCGCGGAGGGCCTGTTCAATGCGGAGGCCGACGCCTTTTACTGGTTGTCTAACATCTATTGCTATGACCTGGGAGAGCCGGGCATAGCCGCAGGGTATGCCGAGAAATATGCGCGGTTGCTGACCCGTCCGGGGAGAAGACTCACCGTGAACAATTGTGACCGACTCGCAGGAGCCTATCTCTCGATCGGCCAGCCCGGCCGCGCTTTGGAGTTCTGGGCAAAAGCTCTTCAGCTTGCCAAAGCAACGCCGGCCGGGGAACACTACCAGCGCATGGTGCATATCAACGCGGCCAGAACCTATCTCGACCTGGGAGATTATGGTGCCGCCGTTTCGGAGCTGGAGGCGGAAAATGCCCTGATCGAGCGCACTTTTCAAGCCTATTATGACATGTTGCTCAGGACTAACGTCGACTCAGAAGCCTATGCGGCGACTGTCCCTGAGCTTGCGTCGTCGGACGGCCATTCCCAGCGTCACTTCCAATCTTACGAGGACTCGATCGAGCTTCAAAAAGCCGAGTGGTTCAATAGGATCGCCCTTGCGCATGCCCTTTCTGGAGACTTGGCTCGAGCAGTCAAGGAATCACGCCAAGCGATTGAGCTCGAATTCAGCACCCCGCCGGGTACGGCCCTGGCTGATTATTATGCTTATTTCTCGCCGGGCGACGCCCTGGCTCAGGCGGGCCAATTGGAAGAGGCCATAGGCTTCTATAAAAAACGACGGGACCGCGCCCGGAGGGTCAAATCTCTCCCCAAGGAGAGGGAGGCTCTTGTCAAGCTCGGGTTAACGTTCGAAGAGGCGGACGAGATTGAAAAAGCACGGGGAGCTCTGCTTGAAGCCGTCCGCATCGATCGCCAGCCGCCCGGTCCTCAGGTCGGCACGCTGGCGGAGTCTCTCCTGGCGCTCGGCTCGCTGGAGCTTCGCTCAGGGAACCCGACCGGGGCTGAGGAGCTCCTCACGGAGGCCCGACAAACGGCCAACCCTTATGACCTGAATCAGATCTGGCAGGTGGAAAGAGCCCTAGCCGAAGTTTCGGCCGCGCGGAAAAAACCCGGCCGCGCGGAAAACCATTTCGAGCTGGCGCTCTCCGCTCTCGAAGGGGCGAGGGAGAGATTGCGTCCGGAAGAATTCACCCTCAGGTACGGGATAGACCGCCTTCAGGTATACGATGAATACGCATCCTCCCTTGCCGGACGGGCGATCGAGACCGGGCAGGCGGCTGACTCCGAAAAAGCCATGCGGGTGGTCGAGCGCCGCCGGGCTCAGGCCCTTTGGGATCTGATGGCGTTGGGCTGGGCCCGGCTCCCACCCGACGCCGTCCCCGAGCAGCTGCAGCGAGCCCGGGAGGTTGAGGCGCGCCTTGCGGCCAAGCAGGCGATCCTGCGCGACCAGTTCAACCTGCCGCCCGAAGAACGTTTTCCGACGCTCATCGCCCAGCTCCAAGGGGAGCTGAAACTGGCCAAAGAAGAGCATGCGCGCCTTCTGACCTCCCTGGCGCAGGGGAAGTTCCGCTTCTTGTCGCCCTCCTCATTGCCGGCCGACCTGATTGGCGCTATCCAGAATAAACTCGGCCCCGACCGGGTGCTCGTTGAATACCTGGTCATGGACGAATCGACCTATGCCTTTGTCCTTTCACCGGCCGGCCTCAAGGTTTCTCAGCTTCCGGTGGGCCGTCAGGAACTGAGGAAGAAAGTTCAGGGTTTGCTCCAGCCGTTTTATCGATTGGACTCAGGAGACTTGGACCTCGCCCGGTTCGGCTTCAACTTCCGCACAGCCCATGAGCTTTATCTCCAACTCTTTGCGCCGCTCGAGTCCAGGTTCGGGAAAGCATCCGAGATCCTGGTTGTTCCCGACGATGTTCTTTTTTACCTGCCGCTGGAACTCCTGGTCGATTCAGCTCCCAAGAGACGGCGTCCCGGGGATTTATTGTTCACAGAATGCGAACAGGCAGGCTTCCTGGTCCGCCGCTTTACTTTGAGTTATCTGAGCAGCGCCGCCCAAGTTCTTGGCGGACAGGAGAGGCGCCTGAATGGAGCGGCGCCCACCACTCTATTTGCATTAGCCAATCCTTCCGACGGATCCACTGATGGAACTCATTCCGAAGAAGACCCGGTCAAGCGAAGCTTGCATGCGGCGGCTTCCAGAGGAGTTTTTGCCCCTCTACCCGGCTCGGCGGATGAAGTCGCTCGGATCAGTAGGTGCTTCCGGGCCGGAAGCGCGACGGTCTTGAGCGGCTCTCAGGCCACAGAGGCAAGTTACAGGCAGCTCTCTCCCGTTTCGGGAATCGTCCATCTGGCGACCCACGCCATAGCATCTGATGACCACCCCTTTTATTCCACCCTCATCCTCGCTCCGGACGCCGGAAAGAAGGAAGATGGATATCTCCAGGCGTACGAGATAGTCCGCTCTCCTTTGCAGGCCAGGCTGGTTGTTCTGAGCGCTTGCGAGACGGCCAAAGGCCCCTTGGGCAGGGGAGAGGGGCTGGTCGGCTTGGTCAGTGCCTTCCTTCAAGCCGGCGCGCGGTCGGTCCTGGCGACGCAGTGGAGCGTCGATGAGTCCACGGCCGAGCTAATGGACTCCTTCTATAGAGCCATGACGGGCGGTCAGAGCACGGCCCAGGCCCTTCGCCAGGCGAAGCTCGATATGCTGCAGAAGCGACTGCGTTTCGGCCGGACCGAGGTCTCGCTGGCTCATCCCTTCTTCTGGGCGCCTTTTGTCCTCATCGGAACCGGGGACTGAC
>DAIPLF010000201.1:0-4661 GCA_036769375.1 Candidatus Aminicenantota bacterium
TGGCGGCGATATCGCTCAGGTTCACGTTGAGGGATTTCCGCCCGAGATAGCGGGGAGGGTTGAGCGATGCGCTGAAATGGACGCCTTCGATAAGGAGGTCCGTCGTCAGCAGGCTTAGCCGCGCGGCGCCGCGGACGACAGCGGCGTCATCACCGATGCCCAGGACCAGGCCCCTTGCCTTGGCGGCAAATTCCCCGCGGATCGAGGAAATGAGCTCTCTTTCTCGAAGGGAGCGAAGCCTCATCCAGCGGCCTTCTTCTCCGGCGGCTTGATCAGCGCTTGCTCAAAGACGTCCTGGATCTCCTCGACAAAGATGAATTCCATCTCCTTCTTGACCTTTTGAGGGATGTCGATCAGGTCCTTCTTGTTGGGGGCGGGCAGGATCATCTTGCGCACGCCGGCCCGCTGGGCCGCGAGGACTTTTTCTTTGACGCCGCCTATGGGCAGCACATTGCCGCGGAGAGTGATCTCTCCGGTCATGGCCACGTCCCTTTTCACCTTCATATCCGTGCAGACCGAAAGAAGGGCGGTGGCGATGGTAATGCCGGCCGATGGGCCGTCCTTGGGGATGGCACCCTCGGGGATATGAATGTGGAAATCGTGCTCGGCAAAGAAGTCGATGTCTACTCCGAACTCCTCGGCATGGGAGCGGGCATAGCTCAGGGCCGCTTGAGCGGACTCCTTCATGACGTCGCCGAGGGAGCCGGTCAGGGACAGGTTTCCCTTGCCCTTCATCTTGGTCACCTCGACGAACAAGATCTCTCCTCCCGAGGCCGTCCAGGCGACGCCCGTGGCGACACCCACCTGGTCTTTTTTGAGAAGCTGGTCCTTGAAGATCTTGGCCGGGCCGAGATAACTCTCGATGTTCCGGGCGGTGATCCGGTAGAGTTTTTTCTTGCCTTCGGCGATCTTCCGGGCGACCTTGCGGCAGACCGAGGCGATCTCCCGCTCCAGGTTGCGCACACCGGCTTCGCGGGTGTAAAGCGCGATGATCTTTTTGATCCCCCCCTCGGTGAACGCGATCTGCTTCTCCGTCAGGGCATGTTCCTTGACCTGTTTGGGCACGAGGTGCTGGAGAGCGATCTGAAGTTTCTCCTCCTCCATGTAGCCAGGCAGGTCGAGGATTTCCATCCGGTCCCGGAAGGCGGGCTGGATGGGATCGAGGAGGTTGGCGGTGGTGATGAACATCACCCTGGAGAGGTCGAAGGGGACTCCGAGATAGTGGTCGCGGAAGGAGTAGTTCTGCTCAGGGTCGAGGACTTCCAGGAGGGCGGAAGAAGGATCTCCCCGGAAATCGGCTCCGATCTTATCGACCTCATCCATCATGAAGACAGGGTTCGCCGACCCGGTCCGGCGGATCCCCTGGATGATCCGTCCCGGCATGGCCCCGACGTAGGTGCGCCGGTGGCCACGGATCTCCGCCTCATCCCGGACACCGCCGAGCGAAATCCGGATGAACTGCCGGCCCAGGGCGCGGGCGATGCTCCGGCCGAGCGAGGTCTTACCCACTCCCGGGGGACCGACGAAGCACAGGATCGGCCCCTTGATCTTCTTGGAGAGCGAGCGGACGGCAAGGTACTCGAGGATCCTCTCTTTGACCTTTTCCAGTCCGTAATGGTCCTCGTCCAAAATCTTTTTCGCCTTCCGCAGGTCCAGGTTGTCGACCGTCGTCTTATCCCAGGGGAGGGCGAACATCCAATCAAGGTAAGTCCGGACGACGGCCGTTTCGGCCGACTCGGGATGCATCTGGGCCAGCCGGCTGATCTGCTTTTCGAGCTCCTCGCGCACTTCTTCGGCCACCTTCAGCGTGGCCAGCTTATCCTGGTAGGCCTTGATCTCCTCCTGGAGCTCGGTGCCCTCTCCGAGTTCCTTCTGGATGGCCTTCATCTGCTGCCGCAGGAAGTACTGCCTCTGCAGTTTGTCCATCTCCCCTTTGGCCTCGGTGCTGATCCTGGACTGCATATCCAGGAGCTCGAGCTCCTTTGTAAGAAGCTCGTAGACCCGCTTCAGCCGCTGGGCGGGGTCAACGATCTCCAGGATCTTCTGGGCCTCATCCACCTTGAGCTCGAGGTTGGCGGCGGTGAGGTCGGCCAGGCGGCCCATTTCCTCGACATTGGCGGCGATGATCAAGACTTCGGGGGGAAGGTTCTTTCCCAGGGAGGTTGCCTTCTCCAGGCCGTTGCGGACGTTTCTGATCAGGGCCTCTGCCTCGATCGTCTTGTCCGTCAGCTCAGGCTCGTGGATGACCGATACTTGGGCCTGGACGAATCCCTCTTCTTCCTCGTAGGACTCAATCCGGGCCCTTATCAACCCCTGGGCCAGGATGCGGACTCTCCCGTCGGGAAGCTTGAGCATCCGCATGATCAAGGCGACCGTGCCGACCTCGTAGACATCCTCCTTCTTCGGGTCCTCGACCTCCATGTCTTTCTGAGTCAGGAGGAGGATCATGCGATGGGAGGAGAGCGAATGGTCGATGGCGGTCTTGGACTTCTCCCGGCCGACGAACAGCGGGGCGATCATATAGGGGAACACAACGATATCACGCAGCAGCAGGACGGGCAGTTTGGCCGGAACCTGCAGCTTCTGGTCGCGTTCTTCGATCAGCTCATCGAGCGCTTCGCCGTTCTTTACGTCCATCTCGGCCATGATCTTCCTCCGGCTTTATTCTTCGTCCTTGCGGACAGCGACGACCGTCTCACTGTCCTTATCAGGCATAAACTTGACCAGACGCAAGGTCAGCACCCCGTTCTGCAGGAACGCCTTGGCCCGGTCCGGGAGAACCGTGGCAGGAAGGCCCACAAGACGGCGGAAGCTGCCGAACTCCCTCTCCAGGCGCAGGTAGCTGATCTTCTCCGAGGGGACACTCTCTTTTTTCATCCCCCTGACTTCCACCCGGCTGCTCTGCACGGTGATGATGATGTCGGTCTGAGCGACACCCGGGATCTCGGCCTCGACGATGATCTCCCGCGGCTTTTCGTACACGTCCACGCGCGGGATCCAATTCTCATCAAGGTCCAGAACTCGGCTGAGATTGGCGACCGGGGCGCGCTTGATGCGGTCGATCTCGGTGCTGATCCTGATGACGCGGGAAACGGGCTTTATCTTGCGGACCATCGGATGCCGAAGAGCTATCTTTCCTTGAGCAGGGTTTCCAGCTCTTGCTTGAACTCCATCACGTCTTTAAACTCCCGGTAGACCGAAGCGAACCGGACGTAGGCCACCTTGTCGAGGGCCTTGAGTTTCTCCATCACGTGGTGGCCGATCTCCGAGGCCTTGATCTCCTTGTCCGGCCTTTCCTGAACCTTGTTTTCGATCTCCTCGACGATCTCCTCGAGCTTGCGGACCGGGATCGGCCGCTTCTCGCAGGCCTTGAGAAGCCCGCGCAGAAGCTTCTGCCCGTCAAAGGGCTGGCGGCTGCCGTCCTTCTTGACGACCATGTAGGGGATCTCTTCTATCTTTTCGTAGGTGGTGAACCGCCTCCGGCAAGAGAGGCATTCACGGCGCCGGCGGATGGACAAGCCTTTCTTGCTTTCCCGGGAATCAATAACTTTGCTTTCCGGATTGTTACAAAAAGGACACTTCATGGCTCGGCCTTCTCTCCTAACCTCTTGAGCTGGAAGAGGGACAATCCCTCTCTCCACAATATAGCATATCCGAGGACGGCTGTCACCGCTATCTGTACGGCATGGACCACAATGGTAACGCCCACGGCCAGGTTGGGGTCGATCCTGTAGAGGGAGGTCATCCCCAGCTTGGAAAAGTAGTGGAAGCCGCCGACCATGCCCGGTGTGGGGATAGAGGCGCCGACCATGGTCAGGAAAACATAGGGAACGAGCAGGAAATAGGAGAGCTTGATCCCGAAGCTCAGGAAGAACACCCAATAGAGCAGGATGATCCCCAGCCAGACGACAAAGGAGTAAAGAGTATACATGAGGAGGTTCTGCAGCGAATGGAAAAACTTGAGCCCGCAGATAAACTCCTCGGATACGGCCAAGACCTTGTTGGATATCTTCTCGGGAAAGGGCTTGAGCAGGCGGGAGATGAAACCCAGGGTCCTTTCCCGGAAAAAATACATGGAGAGGATGACGGCCAGGAGAAAGACGGTCAGGGCAAGGCCGACGATCCCCCAGAGCCTGAGACTTGCATACCCCTCGGCACCCGCCTGGAAGCGCGAGGTGAAGAGAGGGCGGGCGAGCAGGAAAACACCCAGGAAAAAGCACATGGTGAACGTATCAAAAGTGCGTTCGACGACGATCGTCCCGAAACAGAACCCTTTCTTGATGTTCTCTTTCCTGGCCAGGTAGAGAGGCCGGACGAGTTCGCCAAGCCGGCCGGGGAAGATGGCATTGACGGTGAACCCCACCGTGTTGGCGGCAAAGAAGCTGGAAAAGGGCACGCCTTTCTTTTCGTACCTGATCAGGTAATCCCAGCGCAACGACCGGGTGACAAGGTGAAGGGGCGCCAGGAAAACGCTCACAATGAAGAGCGGGATATTTACGGCCCGCAGATAGCGGACGACCTCGCTCCAGTCCACGCTGCGAAAGAAGAAGAACAGGAAGACCAGGGTCAGCACGGCAATAAGGCCGAACCGGACCCAATTTTTCTTCATTTAGGCCGCTCATGTTATCACCGCCCCCCCTTCTCTGTCAACGCAGATCGGG
>DAIPLF010000006.1:0-16145 GCA_036769375.1 Candidatus Aminicenantota bacterium
ATGTACAAGATGAATACGTTCCACTGGCACCTGACCGAAGACCAGGGCTGGCGGGTTGAGATCAAGAAATATCCCAGGTTGACCGAAATCGGCGCCTGGCGCCGGGAGTCGATGGATGACGGCATTCCGCACGGAGGCTTTTATACCCAGGAGGATGTCCGCGAAGTCGTCGCCTACGCGAAAACACGGTTTATCACGGTCGTTCCTGAGATCGAAATGCCGGGGCACTGCCAGGCTGCCCTGGCCGCCTACCCGGAGTTGTCCTGCTCGGGCGGACCGTTCAAAGTGGGCACGGAATGGGGCGTCATTACCGACGTCTATTGTGCCGGAAATGAAAAAACCTTTGAGTTCCTTCAGGACGTGCTGACCGAAGTCATTGACCTGTTTCCGGGCGATTTTGTTCACATCGGAGGGGACGAAGTCCCCAAGCTGCGGTGGCAGAACTGCTTCCAGTGCCAGGAGCGGATCAAAGCCGAGGGCTTGAACAGCGAGGATGAGCTGCAAAGCTATTTCATCAAGAGGATCGAAAAGTTCCTGTCCGCGAAAGGCAAGAGACTTGTCGGCTGGGATGAAATCCTGGAAGGCGGGCTTGCGCCCAACGCCACGGTCATGTCCTGGCGCGGTACCGCCGGGGGAATCGAGGCCGCCAAGTCGGGCCATGACGTCGTCATGTCGCCGACATCCCACTGTTATTTCGATTATTATCAAGGTCTTTTCGCCGAGCCGAGGAGCATCGGCGGTTATCTCCCGATAGACAAAGTCTATGCGTACGAACCCGTGCCCGCAGAGCTGCCTGCCGAACAGACCCGTCACGTTCTGGGCGCCCAGGCCAACCTTTGGACTGAATACTTGGCAGAAGCGTCACAAGTGGAATACATGCTCTTGCCGCGTCTTTTGGCGCTCAGCGAAGTGGTCTGGTCAGAAAAAAATCTGCGGAGCTGGGCCGATTTCTCCCGCCGCATTGTCCCGCATTATGACCGCCTGGCCGCCGCGGGCGTGAATTTCCGGCTTCCCCCGCCGGACGGACTGGGAGGGAAGAAGCTGATCTCCGGCCCGGTCCAGGTCCCGATATATCCCCCGTTCCCGGGAGCGGAAGTTCGAGTCACCACGGACGGGACAGACCCGACCCACGATTCTCCCCTCCTGACAGGTGCTCCACTCGAAGTGAACGAAAGCCAAGTCGTCAAGGCCAGGACCATCCTCCGCGGAGGCCGGATGAGCCGGGTCATCAGCACTTCATTAAGCCTTATCGATCCCGAAAAGAACGGCTTGGACTATGCCTACTTCGAAGGGAGCTGGCTGAGACTCCCGAACCTGGAGGGATTGACACCCCTGAAGACGGGCCAGGTTTTTGACCTTTCCTTCGAGCCTGCGGGCCAAAGGCAGGACGACTTCGCCCTACTTTTTAAGGGATACTTGAACATCGAGAAGCCGGGCGACTACACCTTCACGATGATCGCCGACGACGGTGCGCTCCTGCTCATCGACGGAAAAGAAGTCATCCGGCACGATGGCTTGTTCTGGATTCTTGAGCTCAGCGGCCGGGTCCTCCTCCAAGCGGGCAGACATCCGGTCCAAATCTCTTATTTCCAGAAGACGGGAGACCGCCAGCTGGACATTTATTGCGAGGGCCCCGGACTGGAAAAACGCCTCCTCCTCCCCCACCTGCTATTCCGGAAGTAGCGGATCCGCCTCAAGAGCCGCAACGGGGCGTAGAGCGGCCGGATTTGGCGCGCAGGGGACGGATGCAGTCCTCCATCGCTGTCTCCAGCCTCTCCATGGACTGAACAAGGGCGAATTGGGCCCGTGCACGGTCCAAGTTATGTCCGGGTCGGTGGACGCGAAAATAGACGTCCCCTTCGAGGAAATCCGTGAGAAAGCGAAGCCCTATAGTGAGGGTGATGAGCCTTCCGGAAAATACCAGGAGGTCCAGTTCCTGGGGAGTCAGAAAACCTCGGGCTTCCTCCAGATAACCGGCGGCAAGGGCCCGGAACATCTCCAACTCGAGCTTGACCTTGCCCGGGTCTTTCTCATCCTCAGCCGCAAAACTCGTGGTGGTCCTGACCATGTCGCCAAAATCATAGAGAGAGGAGCCCGGCATCGTGGTGTCGAGGTCGATGATGCAGATGGCCTTACCTGTCCGGTCGTCAAAGAGCACATTGTTGATCTTGGTGTCATTATGAGTGATGCGAAGCGGAAGGCGGCCGGAGGCAAGGGCATCGGTTATGATAGGGGCCATCCGCTCGCGCTCCAAAACGAAGGTGACGGCATCCCGGGCCTCCCCGGCCCGGCCTTGAGAATCGTCTTCCAGGACCTCCTTGAAGCGGGCAAAACGGCGCGGGGTGTGGTGGAAGAAGGGGATGGTCTCATGGAGCGAGGAGGCATCCAGGTCGGAAAGGAGCGTTTGGAAACAGCCGAAGGCCCGGCCCGCCTCGAACGCCTCCTCCGGCCGCGTGGCGACGTTGATAATGTGGGCGCCTCCAACAAACCGGTAAGCCCGCCAGTATTCCCCGCCCGGGGAAACATGGAAGCACCCGCCTGACCGGGCAGAGATCAAGTTGAGAGTCTCCCTGTCGGGGTTTCGGCCCGGGATCTTCTCCAGCTTGGACCGGATATGACGGGTGATCTTCTCGAAGTTGGCCATCAGGCGCTCCGGATCTCGGAAGACGAAGTGGTTGATGCGCTGGAAGATGAACTGATCCCGGTTCCCTTTCCGGTCGGAGTCGACGAGATAGGTGTCATTGATGTGCCCGACCTTGAGGAGATGCGCGCCGGCAAAATCGCCTGGGATGGAGAACTGCGAAAAGATCTGCCTCAGATCGTGTTCCGTCAAAGGGACGTTCCTTCAACCCGAATCTTCTCTGGATAAAAGCCTGCCTTGATGAGTTCCCGAATATGGGCCCGAACGAGGGGCAGATCCTGGGGGTAAGTCAGGCCGAACCAGCGGTCCCCCGTCGGGATATGTCTCACCCGAATTTTCCCTGCACGAAGGAGCTCATTGACGGCAAGAGGGATAAAATACTCGGCCTCGGCTTCCCCGCCTGACCGCTCCAGAAAATTGGCAAATCCCCTTTCCAGGTGCCCGAATATCGAGGGCGTGAACCCCCAGAAATTCATGGAGACGACCTCGTCTCCGCTCAATGGAATCCAACGGCCCGCCTCATCCAGAGCCCGGGCGCCCTCACCTTGCTTCTCGATCGTCAACCTCTCCACGACCTCGGTCAGGAATCCGTGGGCATCGATCCGGCAAACACCCCGGGAAACATGGCCGTGCTCGGAGAGAGTGTTGCGCAGGCGGTAGCCTATGAAGCAGTATTCATCGGGCGGGGCTCCGTCGGGCGGTCTTTCGCGGAGCCATCTTGCCATTTCGGAGAATCCCTTGGGCCCGTAGAAATCGTCGGCATTGACCACTGAGAACGCGGTATCGATGGCCGACCGGCTGATCAGAACAGCATGTCCTGTCCCCCATGGCTTTTTTCGTGCCGGAAGGGCCGGAAACCCGGAAGGGAGTCCCGCTTCGATCGCCTGAAATATATAGCTGACGTCTAAATGCTTTTCCCAGTACTGGCCGACCGATTCCCGAAAGACATTCTCGATATCCCGGCGAATTATAAAAGCCACCCGCTCGAAACCCGCCCGGCGAGCTCCATACAGGGAATAATCAAGGAGGGTTTCTCCCGCCGGCCCTATGGCGTCAATCTGCTTGAGACCCCTGTAGCGTCTGCCGACTCCTGCAGCCAGGACGAGGAGACTGAGAACAGGCATTCCTTTTCCTTCGAAGTGACGGGCCTTTCTTATAGCATAGCGGCTGAAGCCAAGTCAAAAGTCAGCTGCCTTCTTTGACTCGCCCGACCTCAAAGAGGGGTTCACCTTTGCTCGTCGGTGGTGTGTTGATGATATAAAGAAGGATGCCGCTAAAAGGTGCCCGGAGTTCTTCTATAACCCGGCCGAGGAAGTCCGTTACATAGCCGACCTTCTGCCCTTTGGCCAGATAATGGCCCATCTCTGCCTGCGGATAGAAGAGCCCGTCGCTCTGGCTGTAGACGACCTCATAGCGGTCGATCCAGACCGGGTCGCTCACAAGATCCGCCCGCCCCTCGATCATCTGGAAAAGCCGCATGACTCCCAAGATCCCGTCCAAATTCCGGCGGATGGAGATTTCATCCGTCCTCCCCAGGAGACCGGATTCAGTGGTGATGGCAGGCTTTCCCAGGAGCACGGCGGTATTTCCCAGGTACTTGGAGTCTTTTATGTCCTTGGACCTGCTCTCGTCGATGACGATATGGGGAATACCGAAAGCCAGGGCCATCGTCCGGGTGAGGTCGTCCAATCCCTTTTCTCCGCTGATCATCCAGTACGTATAAGGGATCAGGGCCTCGTTCCCATCCCCGCAATGGAGGTCGATGAGGAAGTCGCACTTCTTGACCACCTCTTCCATCAGGACAGAGGCTATGCGCTGGCTGAGCGACCCGGACGTGTCCCCCGGGAAAACTCGGTTCAGGTTCTTCCAATCATAAGGATTATAGTAAATCGTCCGCTTCTGAAAAGAAGGCAAGTTGGCGATGTGGACGAGGACGATTGTCCCCGTCAGCTCAGCTGGATCGATCATGGCCTTCAAGCGGTAGAGAGCCAGGATGGGTGGGTACTCGTACCCGTGTATCCCCGCCACGAGCGCCAGCGTTTTGCCTTTTTTAGCTCCATGGATAACCGTCACCGGGATGGCTGTTCCGGGGCCCTCTTTGGCGGAGACTTCGAGGGATCCGGATAGGGCCTGTCCGGGAGGGACCTTGAGCGGCCCGATGATAAAGTCGTCCTGGCTCGAAGGGGCCTGAACGCCGCCCAGAAAGGCGGCCGCGCTCAGGACGAAAAAGGCGCAGACCAACGGCTGTCTTCGAAGCTGAAAGCGCATGGGACCTCCTCGTTTAAACGCAGTCCGGGATCTAATCTATTCAAAAGGCGCCGGCGATGCAAAATAAATCTTTCCTGGACAAAAACTATTGCTTCGGCAAAAGACTTCTGATATAATCCGGCCCGAAAAAGAGGAGGTATCCATATGGGTAAGTATTTGGCAATCATCGCGGGTCTCGTCGCCATAGTCGCTGGGATTTGGCTGGTTATCGTTTGGTGGCGACCGTTCTATGAACTCGTCCTCGGGTGCGTTCCCCCCATCCTCTTTTTTGGCGGGCTGATCGCTCTCATCGCCGGGATCAGCAGCATTAAGGATGCGGCAAGGACCAAGAAGCTCGAAGAAGAGGCCAAGGCAGAAGAAAAAAAGGCCTGAAGACCGGCCGTCTTCGAAGCGCTCTTCCTTACCGTTCTTGTGATTGTTTAGCCAATACTTCTCTAGATCCTCCGATTTCCTTTCGAGTCAGCTTGACGCTCCGGTATGCCTGCGTCGTAGCGCCCTTGCGCGCGGCAAAATTTCTGTGATAGCATGGTGCAAGTGTCATCTATCGGAGTTTTTCCGCTTCTCCTGACTCTTTCCCTTCTGTCTCAGACGACACGGAGCATCGAAAAGGCTTTCTTCCAGGACGACCCCCGGCTGCTGTATTCTCTTCTTACGACTCAGGGGCATGTGTATATATCCCTCCCCGAGCCAATTTCCTTTTCGGATCAAATGTCGCCCCAGCAAGCCTTCTTTTTCTTCCGTCGGGTCACCGCGGCTTATTCCACCTTCGAATTCTATGCCGACAGTGAGCTCCCGATCCTGGCCAAGGCCAAGAGCTTTATTTTCAAGGCCCGCTGGTCATTCAAGAACAAGAGGAACGATAACCAATACGTCTTCCAGGTCTTTTTCCATCTGAGCAGGGAGAGACCGCCGACCGGCGGCGACCACCCGCTCCCCTGGAGGATAACAGAGATCAAAGCCGAGCCCCTATGAGCACGGTCCTGCCTCTCCTTCGCCGGCGCGCCCTCAGGAGCGGGTTCGTCATCGGGCTGGTATTCGCCCTCTTTTTTCTCGGCTTATCCGTGCTCCTGCCCCGCCTGCTCACGGCCCGCTCCTTTCAAAAAAGCCTCGGGGGGCTGCGTCTGCAGGCCGAGTCAATCAAGAAGGAATATGCCCTTGTCGAGGCCAGCTTACGGGCCAGGCAAAAGGCGCTGGCGGTCTCGTCCTTTCCTTACGACAGGGATAAGATCTTCGCCCTCTTCAAAGGCCAGAATATCGAGCCGGAGCTGGAGGGCCTCTCCTACTACGATGAAGATGGGGCCCTGGCGGTCTGGCTGGGGAATGTCATCGAATTCAGGCCCCCTTCGCCCGACAAGCCCCTGCTTGTCCGGAGCCGAGCTTCCGCCTATCTCGTCCTATCGGCCCGGGTCCGCGAATCCGAACAAGTCGTCCTTTTCCGGCTGCTGGCCTTCCGACCCCAGCTGAGGGCACCTTATCTCTCAGAATATCACTTCCTCAAAGATGACTTATGGAAAGGCGGGCACGTCGACTACTGGGATTTCCGCGATGACGTCTCTGGATTCGAACAGATCTTCGCCCGTCATCAGGATGAATATCGAGGCGAGCCCCGGCTCGACAGCGAAGCCCAGCAGATCTTCTTCCCGGTTCGTAACGAGCAAGCGGAGATCGTCGCCACCGTCAACCTGACCTCTCCTTCCTTTCGCTCCATCCATTCCCGGCTCCGCGAGAATATGATCCTCCTCGCCATTCTTGTCCTGGTGCTTTCCCTCATCCTTCTCGTTGTCGATCTCATCCAAGCCTATTTTTCCTCACAACGGAAGAGAGCCGGCACGGTGATTCTTCTCGTCCTTGCCTTGGCGAGCCTGCGTGTCGCTTTTGTTCCGCTCAGCCGGCTGGAGAAGGTTCAATCTTTTCGCGTTTTCTCGCCCGCTCAATCCGCCTTTTTCTCGATCGGACGGCTCACCCAATCTCCCGCCGATCTGCTCCTGAGCACGCTCTTTCTCTTCCTGATCATCGGGGCCCTTACGGTATTCGCCTGGGACCGCTGCCGGGACAGCCTCCGGCGCCTGCCCCTGGCCGCCGTCTGGACATTCGATACGCTCCTGGTGGGCGCCGTATTTTCCACCGCCATCTTGTACAATGCTTTCGTTTCCCGGCTGGTGGCCAACTCAAACCTGAACCTCAGGCGTTTTTCCGGCGACCCCTCTTTTCTCTTTCTCCACTTGGGGCTCATCTTCTTCCTGCTGAGCTGCGGCTGCGTTTTTTTCCTGTGCGCGCGGGTCGTCCGGAGCTTATCCCCTCGGGCGTGGGTCGTCGGGCCTCCGTTGATCTGGACAGCGGCGGCCTTTGTGCTCCTGGCCGGGCGCAGCTCCGGCATCCTTCTCCCGACGGCGGTGGCCGCCTGTCTCTTCCTCGGTTATCTCCTCGCCGTCCCGCGCTTTTCCTCCAAAAGGCGCTGGCCCCTATTCGCTCTGATCTTCCTGGCGGCACTTATCAATTCCGCCGAACTCCACATCCACTCCTCGGCGCGGCTCGCCTCCCTGGTTCAGAATTTCCTGCGCAGCACCATCGTGGCTCAGGAGGACTGGGCCGACTTCATCATCCAGCAATCCCTCCCCGAGATCGAAAAGAGAAGACCGTTCATCATTTCTTTCCTGGAGAATCCCGATCCATCTCCCCTCGCCCAGTCCCTCTGGGAAAGCACCTTAGCGGCCAAGTTCAACTGGTATTCGATCCTCGAGGTCCTGGACGCCGAAGGCGGGGCTCTCTCCCGTTTTTCCCTCAACATCTCTCAGCTTTATCAGCCGGAGATCGACCTGCCGCTGAGCCCGACCTGGAAGGTCTCCCGGGTGAACGTGCCTTCCCTGGGCAAGGAAAGGGAATTCGTCCTGGCTTACAAGGACTGGTATTCCGAGGATCAATATCTCGGCCGGACGACTTTTTCCCTGGCCATCGACCCGGAGATGTTGCCGTTCCTCTATTCCGCCAACCCCTATTTTGAGCTGCTCAAAGTCAGCCTTCTCCCCTCGCTCAATCAGCAGGAGTTCGGGTTCGCCATCTTTGACGGCATGGGAAAGATTCTTTTCAATCCGAACCGGGTCTCTTCGGGAATTGCGGTCACCACCCTGGAGCAGATCGAGCATTCTCCGGATGGACTCTGGTCGTCATTCGGGGACAAGGGGCGGCTGTTCAAATCCTTTTACTTTCGCTTCCAGAACAGGGTCTATGCATTTCTCATCCCCCAAAAAAGCATTTTCGGCCTTACGGCTGAGTTCCTGAAGCTGGCCATCTTCTATCTCGGATTGGCCTTTCTCTTCTTCGTGCTGATCCCGGCCCTGATGGGCAGGAAAAAGCTGGCCAGCTACCTGTGGTCATTTTCCAGTCGGGTCAATGCGGCCTTCATCACCATCACGGTGATCTCCCTCCTCCTCTTCACCCTCTTTTCCCACGGCTTCTTCACCCGGACCTTCAACCAGCGGTTCCTGGAAAAAGCCGAGGTCCACGCCAATTTCGCCCGGAACATCATGCAGGATTTCGTCACCCTTCAGCAAGAGGAGAAGGCCACCCTCATCGCCCCGACCGATGACCTCGTCCTTTGGATCAGCTCGGCCGTCTCAACCGACATCAACCTCTATGGGGAGGGCCGATTGATCTCGTCCAGCCGTCGCGAGTTTTTTGACTGGGGATTCCTGCCCGAGCTCATCGACGGCGAAGCCTATTACAGGATCCGGTATGAGAACAAGCCGTTCTATCTCCAGAGACAGAAGATCGGCGGGTATTCCTACCAGAGCCTGACCATTCCCTATACCATCCGCCGGGCCCAGTACTTGATCTCTCTCCCCTTTCCCTTCGAAGCACAAGAGATCGCCGGCGCAACCGAGGAGCTGGTCGAGTTCCTTGTCTTTATCTCGGCTTTCCTCATCCTCTTTGTCCTCCTCTTCGCCCGGGGAATCGGAAGGATGATCATTTCTCCCGTGAAAAAGTTGCTGGCGGGGACAAGGGAGGTCGGACTCGGCAACCTGGAGATCGCCGTCGAACACCGCTCCCACGACGAGATGAAAACCCTGGTGGACGGGTTTAACGCCATGATCAAGGACCTGAAGAGACACCAGCAGGAAATCGCCGACCTGAGCAAGAAGGTCGCCTGGGCGGAGATGGCCCAGAGGGTGGCTCACGAGATCAAGAATCCGTTGACGCCCATCCAGCTCTCTGCCGAACACATCCTCCGCGTCTACGAAGACAAGAGCGGGGATTTCGAGAAAGCGCTCCGCGAATCCGCCTCCTATATCATCAGCGAGGTCGACAACCTGCGCCGGATCGCCCAGGAGTTCCTGGAGCTTTCCCGGGTCACCAGCCTCAACAAGGAGGTGTTTGACCTGAAGGAGGCCATTGGAGAAGTCGTTTCCCCCTACCGGAAGGTCATCTCCGAGCGGATCCGGTTCCGAGAAATCTTTGAGGGTGAGGAATTCCGGCTCGAAGCGGATAAATCCAAGATCAAGATCGCCTTCCGGAATATCTTCATCAACGCCATCGAAGCCATCCGCGGTCGGGGCGAGGTCGAGATCCGCCTGCGGGCCGAAGACGCAGACCTCGTCCTCATCCTGAGGGACTCGGGGATCGGGATGGCCAAAGACCTGGTGGAGCGGATTTTTGATCCCTATTTTTCCACCAAAGACGTGGGGACCGGACTCGGACTTCCGATCGCCAAGAAGATCGTCGAGGACCATGGCGGAACCATCCGGGTGGAAAGCGAGGTCCAGAAAGGGACGGTCATCACGATCCGCCTTCCCAGGAAAAAGTAAGACTGGCATTTTTCCGCTCAGTATGGAAAAATGGCGCCATGTCCAACATCCTGGTCACGTATTACAGCCTCACGGGGAATACGAAAAAGATCGCCCAAGCCATCACCGAGGCGCTGCCCGAATCAAAGACCATCAAGCCCATATCCGAAGTCCAGAGCGTGGACAAGTACGACCTGGTCTTTGTCGGCTTTCCCGTCGAATCGCACAACGTGCCCTACAAGGTAGAGAAATTCCTCCGGAGCATTCCCAAGGGAAAGAAGATCGCCCTCTTCTCGACGCACGGCTCCGTAACCGGAAGCCGCCTTTCCCGGGAAGCGATCGAGCACGCTGCCGTAGTCTCTTCCCACGCCAAGCTGATCTCCACGTTTTCCTGCCGGGGCAAGGTCTCACCCCAGGCGCTCGAAGCCATGAGCCGCTCTCCTGAGCACGAAGCCTGGGTAGATATGGCGGCTTCGGCCAGCTCCCACCCGACCGCGCACGACCTTGCGGACGCCGGGGCTTTCGCCCGCTGGGCGCTCACGCTCAGCCGACAGCGGGATTAGCCGTCCAGACTTCGGATTCTCAGCCCTGCCGGATTTCTACGAGCACCCCGTTCAGGCATCTCGGGTGTATAAAGGCGACCGGGACTCCCCTGGAGCCGGCCTGGGGGGTATCGGACACAAACTGGAGGCCGGCCTGGCGGAGTTCGGCCATGGCCGCTTGAAGATCATCCACTTCAATAGTGAAATGCTGGACACCCTCCCCCCGGGCATCCAGGAACTTGGCGACTGGAGAATCAGCGCCGAGCGGGGCGACAAGTTCAATCTCCGGCCCCTCGGCGAAGCGGAGGTGAGCCAGCCGCACGCCTCTTGCCGGGAGCTCCTCGATGGGACCTCGTTCGACGCCAAAAAGGGCCGGCCATCGGCTCAGCGCCTCTTCCAGGTCGCGCACGGCGATCCCGATATGGTGGATCCCTCTGACCTTCATCCCTTCTCCTTCAGGCGGGCGATGAGTTTGTCGGCCACAGAATAGGGATCGCTCCGGCAATGGTAGATCTCGTCCACGTACTCCTCGAAAACAGAATCGGGGATGTCCCGGCTGATCAGCCGGTCGATCTTCTCCCGGGTTACGTCCTTCAACATCCAGGCAAGGAGCCGTTTGCGGCGGGTCTCTTGGGCCCGCCTGTCCCGTTTTCCCAGCACGCGGTCGACCTCGCAGATCAGGGTATCAAGCCCTTTGCCTTTGGTAGCCACGGTCCTGATGACAGCCGGCTTGTCTTTATCTGAGAGACCCAGGTCCAGCATCGCCCGCAGTTGGCGCTCCATCCTTTCGGCGCCGGGATGGTCGGCCTTGTTGATGACGAAGATGTCGGCGATCTCCATGATCCCCGCCTTGAAGGCCTGGATCTCATCGCCCGCATCGGGAGTCAGGATGACGACCACGAGGTCCGCCAGCTTGATGACTTCCACCTCATCCTGGCCGACTCCGACCGTCTCGACGAGGACACAGTCTTTGCCCGACGCTTCGAAAATGGCGATGGTCTCCCCCGTGGCCTTGGCCAGCCCGCCGAGATGGCCGCGGGTAGCCATGCTGCGGATGAACACATCCCTATCAGCGCTGTGCCGCATCATCCGGATGCGGTCGCCCAGGATGGCCCCGCCGCTGAAGGGTGAAGACGGGTCAACGGCCACGATCCCGATCTTGCGGCCCGCCGCGCGAAGCCGGCAGATGAGCTGATCGACCAGCGTGCTCTTGCCGGTGCCCGGCGCCCCCGTGATCCCCAGGACGAGGGCGTCTTTCCGGCAGCTGAAAACCTGCCGCATCAGCCGTTGAGCGGCGGCGGAATCGTTCTCCACGAGCGAGATAGCCTTGGCGATGGCCCGGGCATCCCCTCGCCTTATCTCTCTGATCAAGTCTCTCAGTACTCCGAAAGGACCTTCTGGGCGATGATCCAGCGCTGGATTTCCGAAGTGCCCTCGCCGATCGTACCCAGCTTGCAGTCGCGGTAGAACTTCTCGACGGGGTAATCCTTGGTGAACCCGTACCCGGCGAGGATCTGGACGGCGTTCGAGGACGCCCTCACAGCCAGTTCCGAGGCGAAAAGCTTGGCCATGGCCGATTCCTTGGGGATCTTTTTCCCCTGGTCCTCAAGAAAAGCGGCCCGATAAGTCAGCAGCCGGGCCGCATCGAGCTCGGTGAAGCCATCGGCCAGCATCCATTGTATGGCCTGGAAATTGGCGATCGGCTGGTCGAACTGGACCCTTTCCTTGGCGTATTTCAGGGCCGCCTCGAGTGCCCCGGCGGCGACTCCCAAAGAGAAACTGGCGATGCTCACGCGGCCGCCGTCGAGGATGGCCATGGCCCCGCGGTAGCCCTCATTTTCCTTGCCGAGCAGGTTTTCGGCCGGCACCAGGACATCCTCGAAGATGAGTTCGGAGGTGTCGGACGCCCGGATCCCCAGCTTGTCCTCTTTTTTCCCCGGGCGGAAGCCCGGCATCCCCTTCTCCAGGATGAAGGCGGAGATGCCGTTCCGTCCCTTGGCCGGGTCGGTGACAGCCATGACCACACAGATCTCGGCAAGAGATCCGTTGGTGATGAAGAGCTTGCTCCCGTTGAGCAGCCAGTGATCGCCCTTCTTTTCCGCCCGCGACTTCATGGCAGCGGCATCCGAACCGGCTCCCGATTCAGTCAGAGCCCACGCGCCCAGGGTCTGCCCTGAGGCCACCCGGACGAGGTATTTTTCTTTCTGAGCCGGCGTCCCGAACAGGTTGAGGTGGTTCGCGCAGAGGGAGTTGTGGGCCGCCACGACCAGCCCGACCGCCGGGTCGACCTTGGAAATCTCCTCCAGGATGAGGACATAGTCAACGTTGGTATACCCGCAGCCGCCGTGCTCAGGCGGGATGATGATGCCCAGGAGTCCCAGTTCGGCCAATTTCTTGGTCAAACCATCAGGCCATTTGGCTTTCTCATCGGAATCCTTGATGAGCGGCTGGATCTCCTTTTGGGCAAAATTGCGGATCGTTTCTTTGAGACTTAACTGATCTTCGGAAAATAAGAAATCCATAGACCTCTCCTCCTTGTCCGGAAGCTTTTTCATCTTACTTTCTTGGGGGCTCAAGAAGCAAGAGAAAAGTGAATTGTTGGCGGCCGCCCAAAGATCCCGGCTAATTTTCTATGGTGACGGAGGTTCTGCCGACCGCCGCAATCCCAGTCTCCAGGTTCCGAATGATCACCCGGCACTCATAAGTCCCCGGGGCCAGGCTGAAGTCCGCGTGATGCACCGATCTTCCCTCCGGCAGTCCGGGAGATGTCCGCTCCTCCCGTTTGAGGTCGACGGCGTTGCCGACCTGATCGAACACGATGCTGACGATCTCGTACTTTCCCTTCAAGACCTCCTGGATCTCCTCCAGGGGGAGTTCGGCGGAGAGGCAGAGATTCGCCTTTATGTCCGTCGAGCAGGGCCGGACCGTCAGGGGAAAGCCAATCGGCGTCTGGAAAACCGGCTTCTCGTTCAGGGCCAGGTCGACGAGGTGAAGAAGCTTTTCGATTTCGCTATACCTGTGGAAGGGCTTGGGATTGTAATATCCTCTCTGGGCGTGGACCTTGCATCCGGGCCGAACCACCTCGACTTTGATCTCATGGAAGCCGCCGTCCCATTTCTCATCGATGTAGTAACCGAGGACATAAAAGCATCCTGTCAGGCTCTGGATCTTATCGATATGCTCCTGGTACTGGTTGATGTTGCCGAAGTACCTCCCGCCCGTCGCGCTGGTCATCTTCTGAAGAGTGAACACTCCCATTGTCCGGGTGTCCTTTTTAATGCTGGCCCCGGTTTCTTCGGTATCCAACGCATAGATCAGGCAATTGGAGGCGGTCAGTTCGTGGAGCATGTCCTCGTATCTCTCCTTAAGGAGAGAATTCCCGAAGCTCTCATAACGTACGTCTCCATAAGGAGCCTGGATCCCGTAAATAAGGGAGTAGGGAACGCCCGAGGAGAGAAGGACGATATTCTTTTGACCCGGTACGTAGCGCAAAGCCATGGCTAGGTCCTTGATACGGTCCGCAAACATCACCGCGTGAAGCTCCCCTTTTTCCGAAAAGACCCACGGCTTCATTCCCGGCTTGGACTCGAGGTCGGGCTTGGCGCCCATATCCGGAAGAGCTTTTTCATTCCCCCGGAGTGTCGCCCGACCCCAGCCGGCGGCGTCGGCCGGGTTCTGCCCGGTGACCGCCTCGTAATATTTTTCCTGGAGGTTGTCCACGCGCCCCAGGATCTTTTTAAGGCCAAAGGCCTCGACGACGTCCCGCACTTTCTTATGGTCGGTCGTCAGATGCTCCCAGAGCTCCAGGTTCTGCGTCCCGGAGTAAGAAAGGACGCCGACCTCATCCGTCGGCTGGAGGCCGGTGTCGATGAAATGCAGGGCGGCTTCCTTGGCCTTGATAAGTCCTTTGGGGTTGTTGTAGGCAAAGTCGAAAAAAAGAAAGAATTTCCGCGGCATGAGAAAGCGAGGCGGCTCAAGAGGAGTCGGTTCGATATTCTCCGGCCCGGGCTCTTGTCCCGGCACTGGGATATTAAGGACGTGCCTTTCGAACTCGGTAATGTTCTGTTCCTTCCCGTTGTCCTGGACGATGAAGTCTTCTTTCTTCAGGTCCAGCACGGGCTGGCCCTTCTTGTCGGCGACATAAACCTGAACGAGTTTTAAGGTCACGGCCACTTCCTGGCCGGCGGCTTTCTCCTGCTGCGGCTGGTCCGAATCGATCTGGGCAGAAGGCTCCCGGGCGCTCATCGAATATGAACCGCCCCCACCATCCGCGAGCGGCAGCTGGAGGAACAGAAGAATGGTGGCTTCGATCAAGAGAGCCGTCTTCTTCACCCTGGATCTCCCCCATGCTCTCTGATGGCCAAAAAAAGCGCCAAATACATAACCTCAAGATCTCCCATCGATTGTAGCTCTCTTTCCGTCCGGAAGCAAACAACGGAGGGGGACGTTGACTCCATTCTCAGATTCGGCTACAGTCAAAAGATGATCTTTGGCCTGTTCCGGTTGATCTTCTATCTCATCATCGCCGGCCTCGTCTACCTCTTCTTCCGCCTGCTTCTGTCCCCTCGCCCCCGCGCCCGCTCGGGCCGCCCCCCCCGCCGGACGGAATCGGGCGTCATGGTCAAGGATGAGGTCTGCAACACTTATCTGTCTCGCGATGACGCCATCCTGGAGAATTGGCAGGGGAAAGAGTTCTTTTTTTGTTCTTCGGAATGCCGCCGCAAGTTTTTGGAAGGGCGGAAGGGCTGAGGCTAACCCCTGGTCAACGCCAGGTGATCCGGAAATCCTCGTCTTCTCCCCGGAAATCTTCCCAGGTCACCTCGACGTCTGCGACCTCAGCCATGGGCGGACCCTGCCTGAGCCGGCCGATCAGGCCGTCCAAACGTTCCCGCTCCCCCTCGGCCATAACCTCTACCCGGCCGTCCAACAGGTTCCTCACCCAGCCAGTGAGACCCAAGGAAGCTGCCCATCGCCGAGTGTGGTCCCGGAAAAAAACGCCCTGCACGCGGCCGGAAACAAAGACATGAGCCCTGGCTTTCATCAGACTTCTCGGTATGCTAACATAGCTCCAGTCTGCGGTAAAGCCCCTTCCTGATGATAAGAAAGCACCGATGACAACAAAAGACAAAGGGACGAAGAAGGTGCTGCTTTCGGTCGCCGGATACGACCCTTCCTCAGGGGCCGGGGTTCTTCTGGACGTCGCCGTATTTCGCCGCTTCGGTTTTCTCGGCGCAGGAATCCTGACCGCAGTAACCGCCCAGAACAGCCGCCAGGTCACGGACGTCCGTTGCCTGGGTCGCCGATTTCTGCTCAGCCAGTATGAGGCGCTCAAGACTGATGTCGTCTTCTCCGGGATCAAAGTAGGAATGCTGGGCTGCCGCAGGAATCTTCCGGCCTTGGAGAGCATCCTGGATCAGCATCCGGATATTCCCAGGGTGGTCGACCCCGTTCTCCGGTCGAGTGCGGGCCGATGGCTCCTGGAACGAGAGGCCGTCCCCGCCTTTCTCGCCGTGATCAAGGGCCGGGTTTCCGTCCTGACCCCAAATCTCAGCGAGGCCGCCCTGATCTCCGGCCGCAGGCTGCAAAATCCGGAAGCGATGAAAGAAGCCGCCCGCCTGATCGTTGACCGGATAGCCGCGCCCTGCCTGGTCAAAGGCGGACACCTCGCCCTAAACGTGGTGGACGTCCTCTATGACGGACGGATGTTCTATGTCTTCCCCCGCGAACGGGTGCCCGGAGATTTCCACGGAACCGGCTGCTTCCTGTCTTCAAGTCTGCTGTGTTACTTGGCCATGGGCAAGCGATTGCCGGATGCCTGCGGACTGGCCTCTGAGTTCACCGGGTCGGCACTCCGAGACGCCGTGCGCTTCGGAAAGGGGCGGTCCGTCTTTTCCCTGTCTTAGCCCCAGGGCT
>DAIPLF010000202.1:0-4648 GCA_036769375.1 Candidatus Aminicenantota bacterium
TGACCACCTACGAGGGGAATATCTACGTCCGCAAGGCCAAATAACGCAGCCCACCCGTAAATTTCTGGGGCGGCTCTCGCCTGAGGGCCGCCCCTTTTTTTTTGAGCCTGAAAATCGGTAGGCCGCAGAGTTATAGCGACATAGTGGCCTCGAAAATATATAATAGTTGCCGACCGGGTCCGGGAGGTCGTGCGCAGCGGAAGAATCGGCCGGGCCTGAGGACTATTATGATGAAGAAAAGGATGATGATTCTTCCCTTGGCCGGTCTCGCCCTTCTTCTTTCATCGGCCGCCCAGCAACCGGAAAGTGCCCAGGATGTCTGGGCGCCGTTCAGGTTCTTTGTCGGACAATGGGAGGGCCAAGGTGAAGGACAGTCGGGGATCTCTCACGGCCGTCAGGAATGGCAATTCGTGCTTGGCGGGAGATACCTGCAAGTCAAGAACGAGACGCGATTCGCCCCCCGGGACAAGAACCCAAAGGGGGAGGTGCACGAAGATTGGGGGTTCATCAGCTACGATCGGATGCGAAAGGCCTATATCTTCCGGCAATTCCATGTCGAAGGCTTCGTCAACCAGTACGTATGTCCGGGACCGGGTGCGGACGGCAGGACATTCATCTTCCTCAGCGAGGCCATCGAGAATATCCCGCCGGGCTTTAAGGCCAGATTGACCTACCGGATCCTGGAGGATAACAGCTTCGAACAGACCTTCGACTTGGCACCGCCAGGCCAGGAATTGACCTGTTACTCAAAGGGCGTTATGACCCGGAAAGGGAGTCCCCGGCCGGCCCAGAAAGAAAGAAAAAAAACGGTCAGGACCTCGCCCAAATATGACGTTCAAATCTCTTTAGACATGACGTCCCCATTCGTCCCCGACGGCCGGCACAGCCTGGCCGATCTTTCCTTCAAGGTATTGTTCACTTCCGTCGCCTTCGAGTTCGACCCTGAAGAAGATCCTTTGATGGGCCGCTGCCAGGTCAGCTCGGGGAAAGGGAAAGGCCTCTTCTCCAAGCTCGTCTTGAATGAAGTGCAAAAGGGAGAAGAACGGCTCCCGGCGGCGTTCCTCAGCCCAAGGCCCCGTGAGTTTTCCGCCGGGTTGGCCATCGAGTCAGAGCCCATGCCTGCGGATGAAGATGCTATCAGCCCGCGCCTGGCCCCCGGAAAGCTCCGGCTGAGCTTCTGGACCGAATTCGGGCCGGCTCCCATTACTTGGGGGTCAAAATTCGGCTCGGCGAGCCTCCCCGACTTGAGGACTATCTTCGAAGTCCCATTCAGGGACCTCCTCCAAGGGAAGCCATTCTCCGTGACGCTGCCTTTCGAAGGCCGCTATCCCGAAGACAGGGGAACCTGGCGGGTCGATATCCGGCCCCGGGCCAGGAAAAACTGAGCGGAACGAAGGTGAACCGTCGTCTGAAGACCGCCCTGATCCTTGCCGGCGTCCTGGCTCTGGCCTATCTCGGGGTTGTTCATTATCTCGACGCCAAGAACAGAGTGATCTTCGAAGGAGTTTGCACCGAGCAGGATTCATACATCCTCGGCTTCAAGCGTCTGCACCAAAAAAAGGAGAAATTCTGGATCCTGAACCTCCGTCCGGGCCGGATCCTCGTCGAAACCGACCAGAACGTCGAGGATGTAAAGCTCGTGACGGTCGATCAGGCCGTTTTGGCCGCTGCTAAGGTGAGCGATCGCCTCTTCACAAGAGTGATCAGGAACAATGTTGTCATCGACTCGATCCGGCTGGTCCCCCACGATGATTCCGTTGATAGTATCGATGTCCGCATCTCCAGGGAACCCGTCCTTTCTTTCCCCTTCCTAGCCTTCCAATTCGCCTTTCTCTTCATCCTGATCAGCCTGGGGGCTTTGACAGCTCTCTTCGTCTACAGCCTGATCATCGACCGGGCATCCCTGAATGGTCCCCCCTTCACGACGCTTGTCCGGCTATTCCTCCTTCTGATATTGGGCGTTTTCGCCTTCTTCATCACGAACGTCAATGATGTCCTGGGCTTTTCGGGGCGCCCTCTTCCCTTGAAGTCCCTGACGACGTCCTTTGTGTTCAACGTCGCCTTGGCGATCCTTCTTCTGGTCCTTTTCCTTATTTTTTCTTCGCGGACCCGCGGGCAAAAGCTCCCCTTCCTTTTGCCTCTTCTGGTCGGACTGCCGATCGCCTTCACCACCATCCCGTTCGTGGCCAAGTCCGTCGGTGACGGGGTTTTGTGGGTCCTCAATTTGGTGAAGGGGAATACAAACATCTCCTTCGCCGAATCCCTGAGTCTTATTCTCAACAAGATCATCTTCCGCGCCGCCAGGCCGCTCCTCCATTTCAACGCCCAAACGACCCTGATCTATACAGGCAAGATCATCGGGCTCCTTGCCATCCTGTCGCTGTTCTGGCTCATCAATTCTTTCGAGGAGCTCTCGTACAGGAAGAAATTGCTGCTCTTCCTTCTGCTCCTGACCTTCGGCTTCATCGTTTTGTTTTTCGGCCTTCCTGAATTCGGTTATTATCCGCTCCCTTTCCTGATCCTATCCGTTTTGTTTGCCCAGAGATACATTCGCGGAGGCGATTCATCGAAGCCCCTGGTCCTTGCGGCGTTCCTGGCCGTGGTCGCCGGCCTTTTTCATGGCTCTGCCTTCTTTTCGTTCCCCGTCATTCTCTTGTTGCCGCTCATCAAATACGCCCAGGGGGACAAAGAGCGAAGCCTGTCTTCCTTTCTCAAACCTTATGCTCTGATATTGATGACGGCGGGGATAACGTTCTTGGGCTTCTATGGGAGCGTCAAGGCTCTGGGTTTCAACCTCTTATTCCACACGGCCGGGGGGGGATTCGACGGCCGCCGGTTCATCTCCTTCCTGCCGGAGCACATCCATTTTCCTCAGGCGGTCAATTTCCTCGAGATCGGTTACTTCATCTCAAGGGGGTGGATCTTCTTCATCACCGGGGCCTTCATTTTCCTGGGTTTCCTCTTCCGCTGGAAAAAAGGAATTTCTTTGACCAAGCCCGATCTCATCCTGCTCCTCTTCGGGATCCCGCAATTCCTGATCGTGCTTTTCTGGGGATATGACCTCGGGGTCAGGGAATTCGATCTCTATATCGCGCCGACGACCCTGATCTATATATTCCTCGCCAAGATTCTCGTAGGGTCGATCCCTGACGACAGGAGCGCCTGGAAATATATCCTCCCTTTCGCCGTGTTTTCCCCGGCCTATCTGCTCGCGCTTATGGCCGTCTGAGCCCCGTGAGGGTCGGTCCGGCTTCCCGCGCCGACCGTCTCAATCCCTGGCCTCCTCGGCCGCGACCATTCCCCGTCTGACCATGATGTCGAGGACTTCCCGGACTCGATCCTCAATGTAGTCTGAACCGCTCAGAGGATTGTACCTTCGAGGGCTGGGCAGAACGACGGCCAGATGGGCGGCCTCCTGAGGCGTGAGCTCTGAGGCGGGTTTCCCATAGTACCGCCGGGAAGCCGCCTCTGCCCCAAAGATCCCGGTGCCCCACTCGACCACGTTGAGATAGAGCTCGAGGATCCTTTTCTTTGACAGGGCTCTCTCCAGCCTCCA
This sequence comes from Candidatus Aminicenantota bacterium, assembly GCA_036769375.1. Lineage (GTDB taxonomy): Bacteria > Acidobacteriota > Aminicenantia > Aminicenantales > UBA8522 > UBA8522. The sequence continues at coordinate 3,557 of DAIPLF010000202.1, forward strand.
GGCAAGAATGATCTCCCTGAGCTTGCGCAGGGGATTCTTGGACGGCGATAGAAAAAGGTTCTTAGCCAGCTGCTGGGTAATGGTGCTGCCTCCGTACCTCCACGTCTTGTTCCTGAGGTCCCTTGCCAGGGCGGTCTTGATGGCTTCGAAGTCCAGACCCTTATGGCTCCAGAACTTATCGTCCTCGGAAACGACGACGGCCTGAACAAGATAAGGGGATATCTTATCCAGGGGCATCCAGGTGTAGGCGATGGCCAGATCCCTGCCTGCCTTTCTGGACAGCATCTGACGGTGCTTCATGAAGGCGGTCGTTTTAGGAGCTTCTTTTTTAATCCCGGAGAAGCTGGGAAAGACCAGGTTATAGCCAATTCCCAGGACAAGAACTGTCAGGATGAGAAGGAAGGTCCGTCTGAGAACCCTTCGCGGCCGGATCTTCGACATTTGATTGGATTATAGCACAGCGGGAATCGCCTCTACGAGGAGACGGAGCTGTTCTTAAGCGAGAGGCGGCTGGGGGGCGACGCGGGTCGGGATAGGACCGAGCGCAGCCCGCGGCAATTCTTAAAATCAGGCGTAATAAACGATTTCGGCGAGGCCTTGGATCTTCGCCCCATATCCCCTCATCGAGTGCCAGAGGAAGCCGCCAATATGGGGATAATCCTCGGACCAGGAAAGCTCCAGGTTTTCAAGCTCCTCCCGATTGATTTGCTGTTCGACTTTGATCCGGTTGATGATCGTCATCAAATCGTCGACGGAGTTGTCGTCGAACCAGATCAGGGTCGGACTCAGGGCGCTGGCGATACGGAGCAGGCTCTCGTTCCTGTCGGGGAGGATCACGACTATGGCCATACTCTGCGGGAATGCAGGCTGAAGGGCGAGCTCCAGGAGCTCGTCCTCCGTGTTGACCACGACGACCACAACACCGGTCGAGTACAGCTTCTTAAGGCCGTTCTTTAGGGCCTTGATAGTGAGGAACCTTCTTGTCGATTCCTCGGGATACTTCTCCCTGATCAGGTCGAAGACGCGGTTCCCCTGGGCTTCAAACTTCTTGGAGCTGAATATCGCGTTCATCACTCACCTCCATCTTTCCAA
>DAIPLF010000203.1:0-4646 GCA_036769375.1 Candidatus Aminicenantota bacterium
TGCGGTTTATTCACTTTTCTTTTTTCCACTCCTCCATGATCTCGGCGAAGCACTGGAGACCGCTCGGGATGACTGCGCCGTACCCGTGGCCCGGCCGCGTCCAGGCGCCGGCGAGATAGAGGCTCTTGATCGGAGTTTTGTGGGGGAGACGCCTTGGCTCGGAGTTGTCGAGCGTCTGGTCCCAGCCATATATCGCCCCCCGGGTGTTGCTCGTGTAGCGCAGGTTGGTTAGAGGCGTCGCCACCTCCCTCACCTCGATGGCCTTGCTGAGCCCGGGCAAAAGAGTCTCTTCGATCTTCTTTATCAAGACGTCGGCCATCCGTTCCTTCTCGGCCCGGTAGGCATCCTTCTTTCCGGCGAAATAGTCCGCCTCGTACTTTCTCCAGGGTTCATATCCTTGGAGCGTGATGATGGAAAGCGTGTTCTTGCCTTCCGGCGAGTGTCCCTTGTAGAGGTTGTCGTACAGGGTCAGGCCGTACCCGCCCTTCTCAACTTCGGCGTTGAGCGCCTGCCGGTAGCCCTCTTCGGCGTCGTAACCGGTTTCGTAGAAGATCTCGCTCTCTTTGATCCCGACCTCGCCGATGAGATCCCTCTTGAGGCCGAGAAACACCTGAAAAGAAGAGAGGCTGACGGAGAAAGTGTCCATCCGCGCCAGGTAGGCCTTGAGGTATTCGGCCTCGTCCATCATCTTGTGGACCGTGTCGTAGGCATTGGCGTTGGAGACGACCACGCGGCCGAGGTATTCGGCGCCGTCCGCGGCCTTGACTCCGTAAGCGCCGTGGTCCTTCACCAGGATGCTCTCGACCCGCGTCTTCAAGAGGACTTTCCCGCCCCGCTCTTCGATGAAGCGGCGGAGAGCGTCGCTAATCTTCTGCGAGCCGCCGATGGGATAATATCCACCGCCCTGCAGATATCCGATCACGGGCAGGATGTAGTAGAGGCTGGCCAGCTTCGAGGGCGGCAGCCCGAAATATCCCCACAGCGCGGAGATCACGCCCTTGAGCTTGGGGTCTTTGATTTGCGAATCCAGGACCGCTCCCCAGGTGCTGTTAAAACACTTGACGAGATAGGGGAATTCCTTGGGGAAATTGGCCATGTCGACCTGGCCGCCAGCGGTCTGGTACCTGCCGAGATCCGACACCAGGCCCCTCATCGTCTGGAAGAGGCTCTCGATGCCGGCCTTCTCATCCGGAAAAGCATCGATCAGGAGCTTGATGTAGCCGTCGGCGTTCTTATGAGGAACGCGGATATCATGGTCCGGAAAGATGGCGCGGTAGAGGACTTTGTGCGGGACGAATTCGATGTCCGTGATCTCCGGGAAGCCGTCGATGAGATTGGGGACTCCGTCGCGCTCGCCGACGCCCGTTGAGTGGAGAGAGGCGTCGAAGACGAAACCTCCGGGGCGCTTGAAGGTCGTGGCGTAGCCGCCCGGGATGGTGTGCTGCTCCAGGACGAGCGGCTTGAAGCCCTGGCGGGCGAAAGCGGCGGCGCAGCTCAGCCCGCCGAGGCCGGCTCCGATGATGACGGCGTCCCAAGATCCCCCGGGGGCGCCGGGTCCGGTTCCGGCCCGCGGACTATCGCCGCGCGGGAAGGAATCCCAGTCGAGCGAAAGGAGGGGGATCCCCGCCAGCATGGCTTTCAAGAAATCCCGACGCACGATCTTCTCTTTAGACATGGCTCCCTCCTGGAGTTGACTCTTAGCTTCGGTCAGAGGGCATTATCAAATCAAGGTTGGGCAAAGTCAATCCGAGGGAAAGGCTGAATTCGGGGCGGAGGTTTATCAGTTTCTCTCGCCGAGGCTTGTGTCGAAGCGGGCGGCGAGATAGTCGGCCGTCGATTGGAACGTTTTTTTCAGCTCCCGGAACTCTATATTGTAGGGCGTTTGAGCCCTCTGCAGGGCGCTCTCGAGGTAGGCCCGCGGGCCGTCGAGTTTTAAGAGCGAGTCGAGAGGGGGCATCTCGGCGGGGCGCGACCTCACCATCCAAATGAGGCTGACCGCGACGACGGCAAGCAGGACGCCTGCCGCCAGGAGCGGCCCCAGTTGCGTCCGCCGGACGCGGGACCGCGACGGGAACCCGGCCATCCCGAAACCGCCGGCAGCTTGTTGTGCTTTCTCCCCGAGCCCGGGTCTGGCCTCCCGGAGGAGCGACGCCGCATCCTCAGTCAGACGGTGGGCCAGGCGATCGCCGGTCCGCAGGGATTCGCGGCAAGTCTCGCAGCCGGCAAGATGCCGCTTGGTCAGGCGGGAGAGCGGCTTTTCGGTATCGAGCGCCCGCGAGATGTTCCATTTATGGAAAAAGCACAGCATGTTTCCTCTCCTTTTCATAGGATGGACAGCCTTTGTCTTATCGCGGCCGCTTCGGCCAGTCCTGGGGCCGGCGAAAACTCCTTCAGCTTTTTCCCGAGCTTGAGTCTGGAGCGGTGGAGCAAGACGCGGACTCCGACGGGACTTCTCTTCATAGCCTGGGCGATTTCCTTCAGAGGCATTTCCTCCGCATAACGCAGCCAGAGGACTTCGTATTCGCTCGGTTTCAGTGTCCTGGCGAGGAGCCAGATGTTCCCGGCATTCCGGGCCTCTTCCTTGCGTATCAGGGCTTCTTGAGGTCCGGGCGCCGGATGTTCCGGTCCTTCAGAATCGAGCGGCGCAATAGTCAATTTCCGGGTGCGATGACGGCTGATCGACAGGCGGACGGCCAAGGTGTAGAGCCAGGTGGAGAATTTCCATTGGGGGTCGTATCGTTGGATATTCCGAAAGGCCTTGAGGAAAGTCTCCTGGACCAGGTCCTCGACGTCCTCGTCTGAGCCTGAGCGCGAGCGGAGAAAATGGAACAGGCGCAGGCTGTGCCTCGAGACGAGCTCCTCGAAAGCAGGGCGGGAGCCGGCTGCAGCCCGGGCGGCCAACTCCTCGTCTGCCGCCTGCATGGCCTCGCCTGTCGTGCTCATGTCTGTTCGTCTCTCTCTTCTTATCCCTACCTATTATACGCAAGAAATGGGGACAAAGGACGGTCCCATTTTTCGCCCGGAGTTTCCGGGGGGTGAAGAGGGGACCGTCCCAATTTCTTACGTTCAGTAGGACGTTGTGCCCGTGTGTTTGCTGTGAATGAACTCGAGGAGCTTATTCAGGGGGTAGACCGCGTTGATCCGGACGTTCTCCCCGTCCACGGCGATCTTGACAGCCTGAACGAAGGCCTGGGCATCGGCTTCCTTGAGCTGCAGGTTTGCCATGGCGATGAGACCACGGATGGCCTGCTCGACGTCCTTGGCCACCTGGGCCGACTCCGCGCCGATGTTGACCTGAAGGCTGAGGTTCTCGCCGCTTTCGACAAGGGCGCCGCCGGCACTCTTCATCTTGGTCAGAATGAGCGGCTTGTCATGCTCTCCGAGCAAACCGGGGATGCTGTTCACTCCGAAAACCATGATGGCATTGGGGAAGTCCTTAAAAGCACCGGCCAGGAGGGGCGGCGCAGCGTCTCTTTTCCTGCCCTGAAGGGAGTCCAGGGCCGACTTGAGGGCCTGTTCGTTTTCTCCCAGAAGGATCAGGTCGTCGTCGGCGAAAGCCCCGAATTCATCACCGTCCCAGCTGTAGATGGTCTGCTTCCCGTAGGGGATCTCCTTGTGGTTGGTTTCGGCCTTGATCAGGCTCATGAGGTGCGCTCTGTCGAATTTCCCGGAGAGGGCGACGACCGCATCCTCATCTTCTTTCCCGCGGCCGAAGACCGTCACTCCCTTGAGATCTTTCTCGGGGTCGATCTTTAGTTTGGTAAAGAACGGATCCGTTTTCCCTCGGAATTTGATCATCTCCTGCTCACCACCGATCGCCTTGAACATGGCGCTCGAGGTGAGCCTTTGGACGTCGACATAGAGCGCCCACTGGGCGTCCGCCGGGACCGCAGACAACTGGTCGGAAACGGCGTCGCCAGGAGCCGTGGCCAGGACCAGCGTCATAGCCAGGAAAAAGGCGGCCAAGAGCAGAATGAGCTTTTTCATAGCGTTTCTCCTTTGACAACCATCGGTTTCACTCTTTTATACGCTCCCTCCGGCCGGTCGTTACAGGGGTCAGGTCTCTCCAGTCAACAACTGACTTCTCTTCTTCTTTCAATGCTAGATTAAGGGGTTCGCTTCTGCCATGTAACCTTATGCCGCTTTACCACGTCATCATCACCCACAACCCCTACATCGCCGACTGCGCGCGCCGGGTCGTTAAACTCCGAGACGGGCTGGTCGAGGAAGACTCTTCGTCCAAGGGTTCCTGAACCGATAATCGAGGCCTTAGCCAGTTCTGTGGAATTAGAAAGCGAATTCTCTGCGATCCGGCGGATGTTTCAAAACGTGATGGCAATTTGGCGGAAATCTTGATATAAAGGCCCTTGTCGAATGTCATTTTACAAGAAGAGGCCGTGAAAACGACTGGATCGGAGAGGAGGAAGCGATGGGATTGAAGCGGAAGCAGGCTCTGATGCGGCAAAAGGCAGCGATCGAACGTGAGCTGCAGGAGCGCCTATCTACCCTATCCGGGAAGGGGATCAAGTCTCCCCAAAAGGACAAGGATCCTCTTGTTAGAAAATTGAAGGCGGATATCCGGGCTGTAAATAGAAGACTGGGCGTGATCGCCGGTCACGACAAGAGAACGGAGGAATCGGCGCGGA
>DAIPLF010000204.1:0-4630 GCA_036769375.1 Candidatus Aminicenantota bacterium
AGGACCGTCGGCCTATTTCTTATGGGGGCAAAATTTCGTAGCCGTATTCTTTAAAATGACGGTCGAAAGAGAAGGCCGCCCTGATGCCGCTCCGCCGCATGATCTCGAAACTGACGCAGTCAACCAAGCTGAGCGAGCGCCGGGAGGCGACGAGCTGAGCGCTCGCCGCCGAATCATGAATATCTCTTGTTACCCAAACGACGCGCAGGATGGGCACGATATCCGTTTCGAGGACACGGAGGGCTGCCAACCCGAGCTTGCGCAAGGCGAGGGCGGATGTCTCCACTAAAACGTAATTGTGGCTGACGAGGGTATCTCCGGCGGAAATGATACTCTCCCAGAACGGCCTTGCCGCCTTATGGCTGGTATCATCGGCATCGAGCACAGCCAATAAAGCGCTTGTATCGATGAAAACGTTCATAGCAGCAACCGCATCAGCCCTTTTTCTTCCCCGGCAGGTCTTCGGCTAAAGCCTCCTCGAGGTAGCGGTCATGATCAGACGAGAGGTCGGCGGTGCCCGACCGGAATTTCCCGGCCGCCGCAATCGCCCGCCGGCGCCGCTCAGTCAGGTCCGTCATATCGGCGAAATCCGATGCCGGCGGAGCTCCATACTCCTTTTGGTCTTCCTTAACTGAGGGGGTCCGAATGGGCCCATGCCTCCATGCGGCGACGGCATCCCGGATGAATTGACTTCTGGTTCGCCTTGTCTTACGGCGAAGGGATTCAATGTCCGTGAATTCGGCCGCCGACATGCTGATCGTGAATTTGATGGTCTTTCGCATGGCGTTTTTATCAATGGTATGAATAGGTCATACCACAGTATGAATCTAAAGAAGAGGCTTGTCAAGTCCAAAATCATTGAAAGGCGACATTGCGGGCTGGGGAGAATCTTCCAGCGTCGATCTTTTGACACATATCGGACTGGATGGTATGCTCTCTCCCCGGATGAACGAAACGGGTCTGCGGAGGCCCCGGAATGAACGCAAAGAAAAAAACCCTCCTGTGCTTCCTGGCCGGGTTGGTTGTTTTAGCCCGGAGCGGGACCGCCGCCCCCTCCGGAGCTGAAGACAAGCCCGCCCCCCGCTTCAAGTTGATCTTTGCCGAGCGCTTCCGGCAAGAAACCTGGGACAACGCCATCAACCTCGACGATACCTCGTCCGAGGGCTTCGCCTACACGAGGAACAAGACAACGCTTGGCCTTCAGTGGTTTGCCGCCAAGGGATTGGAGATCACGGGCAAGCTGACCAACGAATTCCGGGTTTATTTTGCCCCCAAGGACCGGCCGTTCAACTGGAATGAGGTTTTCTTTGATAACCTGTACGTCAAATGGAAACTGCCGAAGGATCTGCCGTTCACCCTCACCGCCGGCCGTCAGGACATCTTCCTGGGTGAAGGTTTCGTGATCGCCGACGGGAACCCCCTGGACGGCTCGCGCTCCTTCTATTTCAACGCCCTGCGGCTCGATACCGAAGCTCGCCCGAACCACAAGATCATATTTCTCCTCCACTCCATGGACACGACGGATACCTTCCTGCCGACGATCAACGACCAGGATCAGCCCCTGATCGAGCAGCCGGAAAAAGCTCTGGCCGCCTATTATTCGGGCCTCTTCGGCAAGTCGACGCTGGACGCCTACATCATCCGGAAAACCATCGACAAGGTGGAGGCTGCGGATATCGAATCAGGGATCAACACGTTCGGGGCGCGCCTCCAGGCCCCGCTTTTCCGACCTCTCCTCCTGACGTTCGAAGGAGCCTATCAAACAGGGTCCTATGGGGAGGCCGACCGCCGGGCACTCGGCGGAATCTCCCACCTCGACTACAGCCCCGGTGGCGTCCCTCTTCTCAAGACCTTGATCGTCGGAGGGATCTTCCTGAGCGGCGACCGGCCGGAGACGGAGCGGTTCGAGGCCTGGGACCCTCTTTTCAGCCGCTGGCCCAAATGGAGCGAGGGCTATATCTACACGTTCATCCGCGAAAGCCGGGTGGCCTACTGGAGCAACCTGACTTCGTTCTACGGATCGGTCGTCCTCGATTTCGGAACCCGCGCCAACGCGACCCTCACCTGTCACCGGCTCGGGGCGGACGAAAGGAACCCGGCAGCGTTCCCGGGCGGCACCGGAGTCTCACGCGGAACGCTCATTGTCAGCAAGTTCAACTTCACGATCAGCCGAAACCTCTCCGGCTATGTCCAGTGGGATTATTTCCGGCCGGGCGATTTCTACTTCGCCGGGGCGAGCCCGTTCAATTGGCTCCGTTTCGAACTGATGTTCCGCTACTGACACAAGCGAATTAAAAAATCTCCCCTGGCCCCACTTTGCCAAAGAGGGGGATTAAATAGGGTGGAGGCGATGCACACTAATTTGATGCTTTTTTGTTGATCCCAATAAGACTCAAAACGGGGATGACGGCGAGCGAAACCATCATCCCGATCGTCCCCGCCTGCGGCGCCTGCATCCCCATCAGGGAGAGGAAAAGGCAAGTCCCCAAGCCCAGGAGAGAGGAAGCGAAGGCGCCGGTTTTGGTCGCTCTCCGGGAGAGAAGTCCCCAGACGAAGGGCCCGAGGAAAAACGACCCTACCGCCCCCCAGGACATCGACATGATGGAGACGATAGTCGCCGGCTTGAAATAGGCGACGATGACCGAAAGGAAGACGAAGCCGGCGCTGAGCATCCTCATCAACCGGGTAAGGTCGCGGTCCGAAACATCAGTTTTTATGAACCCCGCATAGAGGTCCTTGGCCACCGAGGAGCTCGAGATCAGGACGAGCGCCGCCAAGGTGGACATGGAGGCAGAGAGGATCAGGAGCAGCATGAGGATGGATAGCGAGCCGGGGATGACGTTGGCCAGGAACTCGGGCATCAGGGCGTCGAACACGGGTTTCCCCTGCGAAAAAGCTTTCGGCGCGGTCTCGGGAGTCAGGAAGAGGCGGGCGGCCGCTCCGGTGAAATAGGCGGCAAAGGAAATGAGGGCGGCGAACGAGGTGGAGAAGATCATGCCCCGGCGGATCGCCCGTTTGTCCTTGATGGCATAAAATTTTTGGACGAGCTGGGGCATCCCATAGGGGGCGACGCTCGTCAGGAAGATCAGCGAGAAAAGCGGCCAGAACCCGGGGGGACCGACGGCGGCCGTCAGCCGGGGTTCGATCTGCGCCAGGCCGGATGTCAGGCGGCCCATCCCTCCCGCCTTGTCGATCGTGCTGATGATGAGGATCGTCGAACCGACGCACATGATTATCCCGAAGACGACGTCGATCATGGTCATTGACTTGTAGCCGCCGAGCACGAGATAAAAAGCCGTGAACAGACCCATGATGCCCAGGGCCAGGACGTAGGTCAGATGGAAGTTGACGTTGAAAAGGTAGGCCAGGCCGATGAAGACGGCGGCCGAATACGGAACAAGAAAAATGAAGATGGCCAGCGAAGAGACGAGCTTGAGGGTGCGGCTGCCGTAACGCTTCTCCAGGAACTCGGGCATGGTCGTGACTTGGTAGTCCAATGACATCCGGCGGATGCGGTCGCCGAGAAGCCACCAGACGCCGAGGACGCCGATGAGGGTGTTGCCGGCCGCTATCCAGAGTCCGGAGAGACCGAACCCCCAACCGATCTTCCCGGCGAACCCGATGAAGAGAACGGCCGAAAAGTAGGCGGCGGCGTAAGTAAAGGCCGTCATCCAGGCCCCGACGGAGCGACCGCCGAGGAAATAGTCGGTGAACGACTTGACCTTCCTGAGCCCCAGGAGGCCGAAGGAAAGGATGGCGAGCGCATAAACGGCGATGACGAGTATTTTGACTGTCATGATTTACGGCCCTTTTTCCGGATCATGGAGGGACATATATATCTTCAATCCCGGGACCAAGTCAATCGGGAGGGCAGTCATAGCTTCCCGTTCTTGACATCGGCCGCCCAATCAGGGGACACTAACCGCAATCCGGGTGTTTTAAGGAAATCGGCCATGATCGATCTCACCATCCATCCTGAGGCTCTCGAGCGGGCCGTGCGCCGCGCCCGGGAGCGGAATATCATCATCCCCACATTCAGGCAGCAGCGCGAGCCGGGGAGCATCCCGGCGGCTGTCGCGGCCGGGCTCAAGCGGGTCGGGCTCTGGGACATCGACCCTCTCAACCTCTTCCGAATCACCTGGCACAACGAGCCGGCGCCGCGGGGCGGGGGCTTCGGCCCGGTCAACGCGCTGGAATTCCCGGCGGCGCTGACCGGTGTCGAGGCCCGAATTATCGCCCTCGTGGGAAAGTGGTTCCCGACCGGCGCCCACAAGGTCGGGGCGGCTTTCGGCTGCCTGGTGCCGCGGCTTGTCACCGGGCAGTTCGATCCCACCCGGCAAAAAGCCGTCTGGCCCTCAACGGGCAATTATTGCCGGGCCGGGGCGTATGACTCGGCCCTTCTCGGCTGCGAGTCGATCGCCGTGCTACCCGGAGGCATGAGCCGGGAGCGTTTCGACTGGCTGGCCTCGGTGGCCGGCGAGGTCATCAAGACGCCGGGGAGCGAGAGCAACGTCAAGGAGATCTTCGACAAGTGCAAGGAGCTGCGTCAATCCGGCCGGGACGTCGTGGTCTTCAACCAGTTCGATGAGTTCGGCAACACCCTCTGGCACCACGAAGTGACCGGGCCGGC
>DAIPLF010000205.1:0-4629 GCA_036769375.1 Candidatus Aminicenantota bacterium
GGCTGAAGGTCTTTTTGCTGGAGAAACACAACGTCCCCCTGGTCAATGTGGTGGCAGCTGTGGGATTGGGCAGCAAGAACGAAACCGCGGAGAACAGCGGGATCGTCCATGTCCTTGAGCACTACATCCTTTTCCGGGGAACGCTAGCCCGCTCTGGGAGCGAGATCAGCCGCGATATCAGGCGGCATGGCGCCTATTTCAACGCCCACACGGGTCAAGACCTCGCTTACTTCGAGATCTCCGTTCCTGCCTCATCTTCCGACTTTGCCTTGAGCAATCAGAAGGAGATCCTCTTCGATCTCAAGATCGCCCAAGACGAGTTGGATGCGGAAAAAGAGGTCATTTTAGAGGAGTTCCGCCAACTCGAGGACGACCCTTTTAAGTACGCCACGAGTCTGGTCTATCAGAACCTTTTCCGGGGGCATCCCTATTCAAACCCCCTGATAGGAGACCCGGAAGTCATCAAAAATCTCAGGGCGGAGGAGTTAGCCGCTCTCTACAGGCAATATTTCGTGCCCGCGAACTGCTCTCTTGCCGTAGTAGGCGATTTCAACCTTAAGGAGATGGAGGATAAGGTGAGGGGGGTCTTCGGCGACGTCAAAGGAGAGCCCTCGCCGCCGTTCGAATTGGGGCCGGTCAAGCCCCCCGAAAAGGCGGTGGACCTTGAGGTGGAGATGGACGTCAAGAAGGCCTATCTTGTGATCGCTGCGCAGGCCCCCGACTACAACTCCCCGGAGCAATACCCCATGGACGTCCTGACAGAGGTCCTGGGCCGCGGCGTCAATCCGCTCTTATACGCTGGCCTCAACCAGGGTCCAAGAAGGCTGGTCGAGACGATCATGATGGCCTATCAATCCCACAAGCATGCGGGCGCTGTCCTTATCTATCTCACGCTGGACCCGAAAAACCTGAGTATGGTTAAGCGAGAGGCCGTCAACTTCCTGAGAAGGACGAGGGAAGGCTATTTCTCGCCCCAAGACATCCCTGGCGCCCAGCAGATGTTCGCCTTTGACCACTTGGGGAGTGCCAAGAACCAGATCCGGTACAGTGTCTATCAATCCCAGGAAAGAGGACTTTCCGTCGCTGTCTCGGTTGCCCAATTTATGATGTTGGGAGCTGGTCAGGCCGAGGGCAACAGCTTTCTGGAGAATATCGACAGGGTGGAATCCGGGGATTTGAGGAAGATCGCGGGCAGGTACTTAGGCCGGGCGGACTATGTCATCGTCTCGATCATTCCCAAGAAGGCGAAATAGGGCATGACCAGGAAAAGGGATTGGGCAGCATCCTTTCTGGGGGCGCTTTTGTTGCTGGTCGCAGTCGGGGGCCGGGGGTTGGCGGCCCAAAAAAGGGTCCTGGAAAATGGTCTGGCGGTCGTCTTGGAAAGAGACGGGTCCTCGGCCAATACGATTCTCCAGATCCTGATCAAGGGGGGGATGCGGGCCGAACCTCCGGCCAAGCGGGGCTTGGCCTTTCTGACCACAAGACTGGCGGTTGAGATCCCGGATTCAAGAAAAGCCCAGGAACTGATCAGCCTGGCCACGCGGTTCTCCGTCACTGCCCAGGGCGACAGTTCGCTCATCAATGTCGAGTGTCTTTCGGCCAACCTCGAGCCGTCGATCAAGGTCCTTTCCAAGATATTCCTGGACCCCCTCTTTTCAGGCCTCAGGATCGATGCCGTCAAGACGCATATGGAACATCAGGGAAAGGTCGAGGAGGATGATTCTATCCGGCTCGGGCGTCTGGCAAGTCTCCGGGCCTTTTTCTCCGGGACTGGATATGGGGGCTCGGCCTATGGTGATAAAGCCTCGCTCGAAGCCATCAAGAACAAGGATGTTTCCGAATTTTATAAGAGCTACTTTGTCGGGCCGAACATCATCATGGCCTTCGTCTCCGACCTTCCGGACGAGACGATCCTGGACATCGTCTCTCGGAACTTTGGACGTCTTTCCGCCGGTGACCCGATCGTCTGGAGCCCGGTTACAGCCTCTGAGCCCGCGGAAAGAACGGTCAGCCTCGAGAAGGACACCAGACAGGCCTTTGTCAGTCTGGCCTTTCGGCTGCCCGGGATCTCCCGCCGGAATTTTGCCCTCGCCTCTCTCCTTGAGAGTCTCCTCGGCAAAGGCCAGGGATCGCGGCTCTGGCCGCTGCGCGCCGAGAGCAAACTGGCCTACAATGTGAATTGCCGCATAACCCAGATGCAGGAGGGCGGGCTGCTTGAAGCCTACCTTGAGACCGACGCGGCCAAGAAGGAGTCTGCCCGCGAGGCCCTGCGTTCGGCGCTCGACGAACTCTTCCGCAACGGGACGACCGAGGAGGAACTCTTGGATGCCAAAAACGTCGCCAAGGCGGGTCTTATGCGCGACAATGAAACAAAAGCCGCGAGGGCCGGGATGCTGGCTTTTTTTGAGGCCGCCGGCCTGGGTTTGGAATTCTTCGGCGACCTGTTTTTGGAGATCGATGCGCTCACCCTGGATGAAGTGAATACTGCCATCAAAGAAACCCTGGCGCCAGAAAAGGCGCTGGAGGTGATCATCGGGCCAAAGCCCGGGGGATGATGAGAGAGCCCGGGCTATTCCTGGCCCTTCATGGCCAGTTCTTTTAGCTCCAGGCCAGCGTATTCCACGGTCAGCAGGATCTGGTCATCGACGCCGCTCAAGCTGGCCGTGATCTCGGTCTGAGGCGTCAGCCAGCGCGAGCTCAGCTCCAGGTGGCCCAGACTCACCGCCTCTCCCCAAGAGGAGAAATCGTCCTTGTAAGAAGTGTCATTCCATTTCATGGCTTCTTCGAGGGGCCGGCCGAACTTTTGGACAAGGGCGCCCTTGACCCTCTGGTAATCCTGGAGGTAAGCGTTCTTGTCGAGATAGTCGCCCTCAAAGGAGAACCGGGTCCGGCTCAGCTTGTTGGCCGAGAAGAAATAGTCGATGGCGCAGTCCAGGTTGATGACCTGCTGCTGGTATCTCATGATTTCCTGGCCCCTCACCCTTCTTTGGTCGGCCGGGCTTCCCTCCAACTCCACGACCTGCTTCTTGCTCCACCCCCAGTGCATCTCCTCGAAAGTCCGGGGCGCATAGCTGACCCGGAGGTCGTCGCTTTCCTTCATGATGGTGATGGACTTGAGGGGATCAAAAAGCAACTCGACCTCCGAGTCGAGGACATAGCCCGACTTGGTCGACCCGGTCTTCTCTGATTTGAAGCAGATGTAATACCAGCTTCTCTTCGTCTTTCCCGAATAGAGAAGAGAAAGGACCTGACCTCTCTCCACGGTATCGACCACTGTGCCGGAGCTGTCGGGCTGGAGATAGACATGGGCATAGTCAGAGCTGACCCGGAGCTTCTTCTCGAACGCGCCCAAGTTCCCCGGCTGGACGACCAGAAGGATGAGGAAGAGGAGGAATGCCCACCGCCTGATCCCTTTTGCCCGGTTTCTCATGGTCGGATCCTTTGTCCTCCGGAATTCGCGGGGTCCGGGGGGGAAGACAAGGCTCTCTCCCGGAAACCAAGGATAGAATGGACCCGCTCCGATAGAGGGGCAATCCCCGCAAGGGGTGATTCGGGATGGGATATCGCCTCACCCCGAGCGGGTAATCATCTCAGGAGCCTCAGGCGCCCGAGAGAGTGGCAAGTCTGTTCAAGTCCTCCCAGTCTTTGTCCACGTCCTTCTGGATCGCTTCGAGCATCCAGGCATTCTTTTCTTGGAACAGGTGCCGGAACCGGCCCTGCAACTTGAGCCATTCGAGGACGGGCTTTTTCTCTTTGGGCTTGTAACTGATCTTGTATTTCCCGTTCTCGACCTCGTAGAGCGGCCAGGCGCAGGTATCGGCAGCCAGTTGAGCGAGCTTGATTCCCTTGGATTCTTCGTATTTCCACTCGGTCGGGCAAAGGCAAAGGACGTTCAGGAAAGCCGGGCCCTCGACTTCAAAGGCCTTCTTGGCCTTGTTGTAAAGGTCCTGCCAGCGGTGGGGACTGGCCTGGGCAACATATGGGATATTGTGCGCGGCAAGGATCCTGGTCAGGTCCTTCCTTTTCTGGACCTTGCCTGGGCTCGTGGCGCCGGCCGGAGCAGTCGTCGCGGAAGCGCCCATCGGTGTCGCCGAGGAGCGTTGTCCCCCGGTGTTGGCATAGGCGTTGTTGTCGTAACAGACATAGACGATGTTATGGCCGCGTTCCATCGCGCCGGAAAGGGACTGGAGGCCGATGTCGTAGGTGCCGCCGTCTCCGCCCGTGGCCAGGAACTTGATCTTCTTATCGGCCGGGATCTTTCCCTTGTTTTTCAGGGACTTGTACATCGCTTCGACACCGGCAGCTGTGGCCGCGGCGTTCTCGAAGGCGCTGTGCACCCACATGCAGTTCCAGGACGTCCGGGGAAAGATGGTCGTGCAGACCTCCAGGCAGCCGGTGGCATTGGCCACGATGATCGGGTCTTCGGTCGCCCTGAGAACGATCTTGAAGATAAGGGGGATCCCGCAGCCCAGACACATGCCGTGCCCGGCCACGAGCCTATCTTCCATCTGAGCCAAATCCTTGAGTTTTACTGCCATTTTCGCTTCTCCTTGGCGGGGCTGCCGCCTACTCCCTCAGGTTGAGGTAGCCGAGCATCTCGTCTACCTTGCCGGTGTCGGCGATCCGCTC
>DAIPLF010000206.1:0-4598 GCA_036769375.1 Candidatus Aminicenantota bacterium
CGTAGCCGTGCCCGAGGATGAAGTCCTCGACGGCCTTGAGGACCTTGGCCTGCCGGAGGGTCAGTTCCCGTCTCAATGTGTTTACCATTTTGTTCACCTTTTATAAAATAAGCCCGCCCGGGGCGTTTGTCAAGTGGAAAATCGATGGGAGATTATTTCGTCAGTTTCTTGGCCGCTGCCCGGAGATACTTGAGATCCTCCAGGTCCTTGGGCCGCCCGACGGCCTTCTTGTTCTTGATCAAGGCAGCCAGGCCTATGTAGCGAACATCGACTTTTTTCCCCCGGATCAGCAATTGTTCAGTGATCCGGTCCTTCCAGGCCTCGTCGAATCCGACGCCGGAGATCGTGTTGTGCAGGTCGATCCGATTCGGGGGAAATCCGAACTGAGCGATCTGCCCTCTTCGTGCCAGGTCGCCGGCGGATCCGATCCCGGGGACGTCTCCTGACCAGAATTCCCGGAGAGCGGCATACAGGGCCCGGCAATTCTTGAGGGACGGCTCATAGAACAGGTCGATGTCGCCCGTCAGCCGGGCAAAGCCGTGGTAGATGACCGCTTCCGCCCCGACGATGAGAAGACGGACCCCGTGCTTTTGGAGATGGACGAACAGATCCAGAACATCCCGGGAGAAATGAGAGGGAGTCATTTAGCTGCCTCGGCGCTCCGGATCCGGGGAGGATTCTTACCGTAAAATCTCTTGCGCAGCACCCGAGCGATGCGCTGGCGCGCTTCGGGGCTTAAGCCGATATAATATTGGATGTCCGAAGCTTCCTGGTCCTCAAAGCTACGGAATACCTTGACTTGCGTTCGCCTGCGCTTCAATTGATCAATAGGAAATTCCTTTTTGGCTGGGCGTGAAATCGAGGTCTCGGACTCGGAATCAACCCTTCTCACCACGAAAAGTAAGATATCGCCTCCTGAAACAAGAGTCAAGCACTCGAGATCCGGCGGCCCAGCGCCAAGGCAGGCGAGAAAATCGGACGGACCAGCCCGGAATCGGATCAAATGAGGCCAGGCCACTCCCCGCTCCCAGGCACCGCTATTCGTATTCCCCGCTATCCTCGCCCGCCATCAGGGCGACCTGCTCGAACGCATGGGCGGGAGGCGGCTTTTCGGCCACGAACGTCAACTCCAGGTGACGGATGATCCGGTCGACGACCGCGTACTCGGTCAGGAACGCAACGACTCTCATCCTCCCACCGCACCGGGGGCAGATCAGCGGGTCCACTTCATAGATTTTCCGGATCATCTCGGCCCAGCCCTTGGAAGGAAGCCGGGGTATCTCCTCCGCAGCCATCCGCACCGGGAACCCCGTTCGCCCGGCCTTGCGGACCTTGCCCCGGTGGGCATTGGCGTAGTCGACCTGCCCCTCGCGCCCAGAGAACGGGTTTTTCGATCCCGATGGGTTCTCTCGCTTCGCCTGGACGCCGGCCCTCGAGACCTCCGCTTCCGCCGTCTATTTCCGCAGCTTCAGCTCGATCTTACGCCGGCGGGCCGCGTCCTCGAACAGCCGGCGGACCTGCCCGGCCCTGATCTTCGGATCCGCTTCCCGGGGGACGATCGTCTCGCCGATCTCCGCGCGGATGGCTCGCAAATCGTCGAGGTCGAGCAGGTTGACGGCGAGGCCGTAGAAGCCCTTGCTTCGGCCGTCGTTGCAGTCCCGGATCAGGAACGCAAGAAGATCGATCTTCTCGCGCAGCTCCGCCAGATACGTTTCGAGGCCGGCGGCCGCGGCCCGTTCGAAATCGGCGAGGACGTTCCGGTAGGAGATGAACGAATCGACGCGGCTCGGCTTCTTATACCTGTCGCAAGGAAAGGCTTCGCACTGGAAACAGAACTCGACACCGCCGTGCTTTGAAGCGCAGGTGATCACGGCGCAGGACGGATGCTTCAAGTGGAACTCCGGGCCGCCGCAGCCCGGGCATTTCGACACGCCCTCGGTCTGATGGCGGGGACACAGGCCGCAGCTGAGCCCGCACAGGGAGAAGTTCGGATGGGCCCTTGAGTATTCCTTCATGTCGAACCGAACGCGGCGGCGGCGACGATCGAGCAAATGCCCTTCGATCCGCACCGCTTTATGGCCAAACGTCGGAGGCAGTATATCACTGGCAGACCGTCATCGCGAGAAGGACTCGGATCAATAGGAAATTCCTTTTTGGCTGGGCGTGAAATCGAGGTCTCGGACTCGGAATCAACCCTTCTCATCACGAAAAGTAAGATATCCTCCTCATAGCTTCAATCACTGAGAATCCCACGCCTCCGCAAGCGTCTATCTCTACGAGGCGCGATCTTCCGCCCTAACCGGTGCTCTATCTATTTGAAGTAGCAAGTTCTAATACGGCCACGAGGTTATCAGGATGGTTTAATAAGAGATAAACAAAAACGCTTTCGCCTCTCCTCACCACCTTCATATCGTCTGCAAAATAAGAAAGAGTTGAATCCATTGGACAACGGTAAGTTTGAATATATCTTCCATCTAAATTAAAAGCATCAATATCGATGCTTCCTTTCGAGATACGGTATGCAAGAATCTCGTCGCCGTTGATATCGAAGGTCGGATATGCATAGAGATAGCCCAATGTGCGGTATCCTTCATCCTTCAAAGGATTCCTTTCGAGTTTGAATTCCTTAATTTTATCTCCCTTTGCATCGAAGATGCGATAGATGTTGCCATAAACTTGGAGAGCATGAAAAGTATCTCCCTGAGAACGCATCGTGATATAATTCCCTTCAAACATCTTAATCATATCAGGGTAAGACTTTTCTAGGTATCCGGGAATCGACCTAATAACTTCTCCCCGTAGGTTAAAGAAAGTAAACAAGGGAGTTGATTGATCCGTAAGGTACCTCGGGTCGGGAGACTCCGCCATTATCGTATCTGCGGTCACAGCCGGAGAAAGAACAAACCGCAAAAGATTCCACGCTTCTATCCATAGCCCCTCTTCGGTAAAAACTTGGATTCTTGAGTTCCCTCGATCCGTAATGTAGACCCTGCTCTTGTAGCAAAAGATAAAAATAGGGTCACTAAATTCTCCTGGCCCCTGTCCTGGTCTTCCAAATCGCCTTATGAAATGTCCATCGAGATCGAAGCAATAAATGGTTTGGCCGCCTGAGTCACATACAAATATGAATCGGTCGGATACTGCGAACTTAGAAGTGTTATGAAAAACGATATGTTGCTGGTTCATTTGCTCTTCTGAAGGGAACGTTCGGACGAGCCTAGCCACGCTTATTGTATCCGAATTGGGCATCGCTCCAGCTGCACACAAAATCGCCCCCGCAGAAATCGCTATGCTTCCGATTTTGGCCAGCCATATCATCATGCATTCCTTAAAAAAAATGGGGGTGGGAAGCCCCTGCAACTTAGCCTATCGGATCAGTTGAGTGGCGGAGGCGGGGGGCACAGGATACTTCCTCCATTAAGGCACATGATCCACGCGCAGCCCCACATCTTCCATCCTCCGTCCTGACAGGCGGCCCCGCCATAGCCGCCTCTCGGACTCGGAATCAATCTCTCTGACCATGGCGGCCATCCTGAGCCGATTCTAGCCAAAGGGCTGTTGGCTGGCAAGCATCGTTTTCATGCTCGGCTTGGAATCGCCGGCCTTCATTTTCTTGACAGGATGAGGGGCGTGTGGAATAGTGTTTTGTCCGATGAAGAAATTCCTGAAGAAAGCCCGTTGGATCCTGATCCCGGCCGCCCTGGCCGCGATCGTCATCCTCTGGGTCGTCAAATTCGAATCCCAAAAACCCGAGATCCGTCCGGCCGACGACAGCCCGTTCCTCGGCCGCGAGCTCACGTTCCGGGCCAGCGACCGGAAAAGCGGTCTGGCCGAAGTCCGGGTGGAAGCCGTCCAGGCCGGCCGGACCATCGAGGTCTTTTCCGAAAGATTCCCCGCGGCGCTGCCGACTTACGTCAAAACGCTTTCCCTGCGCCCGCTTCCCGCCGGACTGGCCGACGGCGAGATCCTCCTCCGGATCTCGGCCGAGGACCGCTCCTGGAACGGCGGGAACACCGCCGTCGTGGAAAGAAAGATGGTCCTCGACACCCGCCCGCCCCGGATGAACATCGTCGGCGGGCCGCACTATATCAACACGGGAGGCGCGGGCGTCGTCTCCTGCACCGTGGACGAGGAAACTCCGGTCGTCGGGATCCAGGTCGGGGAGCGCTTTTTCCCCGGATCTCCGAGCGGCGAAAACCGGTTCCTGGTCTTTTTCGCGCTTTCTCCGGACGCGCCCCGCGACGTTCCTTTCTCCGGCGTGGCCGAGGATCGGTCCGGCAACCGGACGACGATCGTCTTCCGGCCGGTGATCAAGACCGTCGCCTTCAAGCGGGACACCCTGAGCCTGTCCGACAGGTTCCTCGGAGACGTCGTCTCCTATTTCAAGGACATCGACCCGGGGCTCCAGGGAACGGACCTGGAAGCCTTTCTGACAGTCAACCGAACGCAGCGGAAGATGGATTATGAGCGGCTGGCGGCCCTCTGCCAAAAGACGGAATCCCGGATGCTCTGGTCCGGGCCGTTTCTCCGGCTACCGAACTCAAAGCCCATGGCCGCGTTCGGAGACCGGCGGACTTATACGTACGACGGCAAGGTCG
>DAIPLF010000007.1:0-15925 GCA_036769375.1 Candidatus Aminicenantota bacterium
TCCGGATGGTATCTCCAAGGGGGTTATTTTGTCCTCCCCAAGAAGCTCCAGGCCATCGTCAAATGGGACACCTACGACAAAGACCGGGACGTCTCCGCCGACCGCGCCGACCTCCTTACGCTGGGAGCCAACTGGTTCATCTGGGGGAAAACCAAGCTCATGGTCAATTACGGCCTTTATCGCGGGGAAGGGGAGGGGACGACCAACCAGGCGATCTCCGTCCAGTTCCAGGCCGCCTTCTGAGCTCGGACGCGCCTCCATTTTGACCGTTGAGCTTCTCTTCGGACTGTGATACAAAAAGGGGTCTGATTTCGATCCATCCACGCCTTCATAAGGAGTCGTCGCATGGCCAAGTTCGAAGGAATAAAATGGGCCCCGCAGCAGATGAGGTACGGGCTCCTGGAGAAGCAATTCGAGATCGTGGAGTCCGACGCCCGGGTGTTCGGTGTCTCCCGGTCCATCCATTACGGACTGTTCCTGATCTTTGAAGGCATCCGCTTCTTCTGCCGCCGAAACCCCGGAGGAGAGATCGAAGTCGTCTTCCTCAACTGGCACCTCAACCTCGAGCGTTTCCGGAAGGGCATCGCCTTCAATTTGAGCAGCGAGCAACAGGAGCTGGTGCCGACGGCCGATGAACTGGAGAATGTCTTTATCCACCTTTACTTCAAGGATCCGTCGATGCGCGGTTTCCTGGAGGAGATGGCCGGGCTCGGGGCGCAAGGCTATCTCCGGCCGTTCACCATCGATGAAGAGCAGTCGATCGGCGTGACCTTTCCCGCGCAGCCCGCCGTCCGGGCCATGGCCTGCCGGTACGACCGCTATCTCGGAGAGCCGTTTTGCGGTGTTGTCGTTCCCCAGATGGTGCGGGCGGTCGGGATCAACAAGACCGGCTGCCTCAAGCTGGGTCTCAACTATCTGATCAGCGTCAAGGCGGTGGACGAGGCCAGAAAATCCTGCCCGGAGGCGGCCTGCGCCCTCTTCCTGGATGACAACCCTCAGGGCAATCTGCTCGACCGGCACATCACCGAGTGGGATTCGTCGTGCTGCCTGTTCGGGCTGCGCGACGGGACGGTCCTCAAGATCCCCGAAAGCCCGCTGATCCTGCCCTCGGTGACGATCCAGGGGATCGTGGCGATCCTGAGGGATATGGGTGTCGCCGTTGAGGAACGCCATTTGCCTTACGGGGAGCTGATCGAAAAAGCGAAGAACAACGAACTCGTTGTCGCCTGCAGCGTCGGAACGGCCGGGATCCTGAACCGCTGCGCCCGGCTCC
The DNA here is from genome assembly GCA_036769375.1 of Candidatus Aminicenantota bacterium. Taxonomy (GTDB): domain Bacteria; phylum Acidobacteriota; class Aminicenantia; order Aminicenantales; family UBA8522; genus UBA8522. The sequence continues at coordinate 1,274 of DAIPLF010000007.1, forward strand.
TCATGCCGGACAATGGTGGACAGATCCTCGCGACGCATTCGCCGGATGTGAAACATCCCTTGTTCCAGAAGCTCGGCGAGGCCCGCGATAACTACTGGAAGATCTATAAAGATGCCGCAAGGATTCCCGCCGGTTTGAGACTCTTTAAGTACGTTCTCTGAAGCCCCGAGCTAGAGGATCTTTGCGTAAAGGAAGAGGGGCTTCAGGTATTTAAGGTCCTGGAGGACGCTCTTTTCGACCCCCAAAGGAAGCTTGGCTTCTTCCAGCACCAGCCACCCCTTGTAGCCGATGTCCCGCATCGCTGCGCGCACGGCCTGGAAATCGACCGCGCCCTGACCGAACAGGCCCTTGTAGTCCTTGGCATGGAGCTGGGACAGGCGGCTGCCGAGGAGGCGGATCTCCCGGCCGATGTCAAACCCGGCTTCCTGGGAATTCCCCACGTCGTAATAAACCGAAACGGCCGGGGAACCGACCGCATCCAGGATCTTGAGATTCTCTTCGGCACTCAGCGTCGACTCGAGAGCCAGACTGATCCCTGCCTTTTCGGCCTTGGGGGCGAGGCGCCTAAGGGCGGCGACGACCGCCTCCATCCCGGCCGGGTCGTCTTTGAGATCTCCCTTGCCGAAGAAAGGAATGAGGATGATCCCGACGTCCATGGCTTCGGCGACCTCGATTCCCTCGACCACCCAGCGTTCGGCGCGCGGATCACTCTTGAGCGGAACGTCATTTAATTCGCCAATGCAGAACGAGGCGATTTGAGCGCCGCTCGCCTTGCTGGCCGCCTGGTAGGTTTGCTGAAGGTTTTTGTCGAGGAGGGCCAGGGATTCCCCCTTTGGATTGAGGCTGACCTGAACGCCATCGAGGCCGAGCTTCGCGGCCATCCCCAGCGCCGCGGGGTCTCCGGATCTTTCTATGGTCCAATCGCAGACCCCGAACTTGACCTTCATTCTGCCCGATCCCGGTCTATGGGCCACTGCAGTTCCTCCTATTCGGCGCCCGAAGTCGAGCACTTCAAACGGCACGGTGTCGGGGCGTCCCGGAGCGATATGAAGCTCGGGATGAGCGCCCAGGACCATGATGGTGCATCCATATGTCCCCTCATTATTGATCCCGGACTGACGGTCGGCAAAAACCCGCTTGAGGACGGCGAGGTCGAGAGCTGATGCGTTGTCCTTGAAGGTTTCCCCAAGAAACTTGAACCTCTGACAGCGCGCCTGGTACTCTCCTAGCGTCAGGCCCTTTTTTTTCAGGGCTGCGGTGAACTTGGGGTTGAAGTCGTCGTTGACGACCGGATGATTCGTGTGATAAGTGAATCCGGCGCCAGCAAAAGGCTTGAATTCCACCATCCGGCTGGCTGACCGCTCGAAGCCGGCGGCCTCGTTCGGACCGCCGATGACATAGTTCTGCGGAGCGGCGGGCTGCATCTCTCTGAGGAACCGGACGGCCTCCTCATAGCTCTTTTGCCGGAGGATCCCCCTGAGGGCGAAGGCGACGGGCAGGCCTTTCGGGGAGTAGGCGAGCTGGGTGACCGCGTTGACGCAGACGGCGATGGAGTATTCGTTCAGGCCGTTAATGGCGACAACGCCCGGGATGGTAAAAACGAGAGCTCCCGGCTCCTCAGCGTTGCCTTTGATGCGCAGGACTGTCTGGAATCCGTGATAAAAGGGTGGGATATCCATGGTCTGAGCGACAAGGGCGGGCGTGTCGCCCCTCCTCCGGGCAGCGATGGTCGTGCATTTGGCGAGGCCGAGGTCGTCGGCCATGACCCAGATCTCGTCGACGAGCTGAAAAGCGTACATGGTTTGGAAGTCGACGCCGGCGCCGTCGGCGATCCCGCGGACTTCGTCCAGGAGTCCAGGCGTCCACCGTTCGATGGCGGGTTCAAAGTCCGAGGCCTCGAGCAGCTTCCCGATAAATGCCGTGGCCGGAACCGAATATGTCTTTTCGAGGTCCGCTTTCCAGCGCTTGATGAGCTCTTGGATCTCCGGCTTGAGGCTCCGGCCATGGATTTGACCCCTTTGGTATGGCGTTCCCTTGAGCTCGACCACCCTGAGCGTTGTCTCTCCGGTTGGAGAAGGGCGCTCCAAAGCAAAAGTGATCACGGGGGCGGTTAGGGCAAGGAAGATGGAGAAAAAAAGAAAGCTCCGTTTTCGCATGACTACTCCTTCAGGCCTGCGAGGGCCGGGTCGAGCCGCTCCTCGTCTTTCAGGAGCTCCGCCCAAGTCACCCGGCGCTTCTCGAAAGCGGCCTTTCTCCCCAAGATGGTGATCAGGTTGCTCTGGACGCTAGGCGCCACCGTCGGGTTGGCAAAGTCCCCGGTTGTGATGGACTTGTGAAAGGCGGTGATGTTGTTGACGGCACCGGCCTCATAGATCTCGGCCGTCCGGCCTCCATTGAAGAAATTTGCCCCGCGGATGACAACCGCACCGCCATACTCGGTTTCCAAAATCCCCTGGCTCCCGAACATGCGGTTCTTGATCCCTTCGGCCGTGCCGTGGCCCTTGAACTGACGGCCGCTGAACTGAATGGCCACATCGTTCGCATATTGATAATAGACGACAAAGTGATCCCAGCAGGTGCCGACTTGCGGCCGGGCCTTGAGCCCGCCTGTCCCCACGGCCCAGAGCGGAGGCTCCTGCATGACCCAATTGGCCACGTCGAGAGTATGGATCTCCTGTTCGGTGATGATGTCGCCGGAGAGAGCGCGGTCCAGGCCCCAGGCGCGGAGCCGCACCTCGGGGTCGTCCGGACTGTTGCGAAGCATTTCGTAATGCTCCTCCCACGGGCTTTCGGCGTGATAGGTTGCTTCCCCGAAAACGGGTTCGCCGATGGCCCCGTCATGGACCCGCCGCAGTGCTTCGATGAAAGCCGGATGGGCCCTCGTCTGAAAGTCGACAAGAAAGCCGAGCTTCTTGGCCGCGGCCTTTTGGCCGCACTCTGCAATAAGCCGGCATCCGGGGGCATCCACGGCCGGGGGCTTCGCCAGATAGACATGGATACCCCTTTCGACGGCGGCCGCCGCCTGTCCGGGATGGAAGTAGGGGGGAGTTTCGATGGCCACGGCCTCGACGCCGCAGTCAAGGAGACGCTTGGTGCCGGAAAGACCGGAAAAGAGCCTCTCCGGCGGAACCGGGAACTTGGCGCCAAGCGCACCCACCCGGTCGGCGAAGTAGTCCGACCCGGCGAATATCTCATATCCCCCGTGAGCCGCGAAAAGGCCGGCGATCCAGACACCGCGGCCCCCGCAGCCGATGAGCCCCAGCCTGATCTTGGAATTGGCTTGAGTTCCCCGGGCGAGCTCCGGCCGGAGGATGGTGAACGAGGCGGCCGCAGCGCCTGCTTCCTTCAAGAAACAACGTCGGCTGATCTTAGCCATGGCCCTCTCCTGATCAAGCCTTTTTGACCTTTTGAACGACGCGGCCTGTCTTCCAGTCCTGGAGAAGCTGCTTGAGCGTTCCGTCCGGCATCCGCTCTTCCTTGATTAGGGAATACCTCCCTCGGGCGGCTTTCTTGAGCGCCTTGGCTTTCGCTGGTTTTGCTCCGGGATACCAGCGCTCCAGCCTGACCGGCTCCCAGCGCCGCGTTTTGGCCGAACGGTAGCAGGCATCCATGATCGCATTGACAATGTAGCCGTCAAGGAAAGTCTCCTCCGGCTGACGGTTCGCATCCAGGGCGTCGAACATGTCGCCGAACATGTTGGTGTAGCCGAGCTCGTGGACTTCGTCCCCGACGGGGAAGAGCCAGCCCGTCTCTCCCTCGGCCTTTTCGGCGACATACCCCTTGCCTCCGGCAGCCGTGAACATCTCGTATCCGGTGCGCAGGAAGTGGTTGAGCCAGATCGTGCCTTCGGTCCCGGCCACCTCGTCGCGCAGGTCCATGCCGCCCCGGAAGGCCCAGCTCACCTCGAACTGCCCGACCGCCTGGTTCTCGAAGCGGATGAGGGCGATCGCCGAATCCTCGGCAGCGATCGGATGAACCATGGTATCCGCCAGACACATGACCTCGGCCGGCCGCACGTCCTTACCGATGAAGCTGCGGATGATCTCGATGCAGTGGCAAGCCAGGTCGACGATGGCCCCGCCGCCGGCCAGCTTCTTGTCCCAGAACCAGGCGCTGTGCGGCCCCGAATGGGTTTCGCGGGAGCGGACCCAGATGACCTTTCCGAGCGCCCCCCGCTTCACCGCGGCGATGGATTTCAGGGTCTTGGGAGTATAAACCAGGTCTTCCAGATAGCCGGCGAAGACTCCGGCCTTGTCCACGACCTCCAAGATTTCCAGGGCCTCCCGGGCGTTTCGCGCCAGGGGCTTGGTGCAGAGAACGGGTTTGCCGGCGCGGGCGGCGAGCGTGACCGCCTTCTTATGGAGATAGTTGGGAAGGCCGACGATGACGATGTCGGTCTCCGGGTCCCTGACCGCTTTTTTCATATCGGCCGTCCACTGCGGTATCCCCCATTTCCGGGCGAACGCTTCCGCCTCCCCTTCGGTTTGCGCGCAGACTGTCCGGATGCGGTCCCGGCTCCGTTTTCCCTGGATGCTCATGGTGTAAAAAGTGCCGATGAGCCCGGCCCCGAGCAGGGTAATGTTATGCGCTTTCTTCATGCGGCCTCCCCTCGAACACGATTTTCATCTGGTGATTCCCGAGTATTCTAACATAGAATCTCCGTCTCTTGACATCATCCTTCGGCGGACGGTAAGCTGGGCCTGGCATGGCTGATGTGAAGTGTCCCGGTCAGGACACAAGGTACTGGAAGAAGGCGGACATCTTCGACGTGCCTTGCCCGGATTGCGGCCAGGAAGTGGAGTTTTTCAAGGACGATGTCCGGCGGCGCTGCAAGTGCGGCCGGACCATCGTCAACCCGAAGCTCGACCTGGCGTGTGCCGAGTGGTGCCAGCACGCCGAGAAGTGTGTGGAAGAGCTCTCCAGAGAGCGAAAGCCTAAGAAGGGTGGAGGGTGAATCGAGGAAGGTGAACATGAACAAGGCATCCTGGAAGAAAGGGATTCCCTCCTGTCTGGCCATCAGCATATTGTTGATTCTTATCGCTTTGGGGTTTCCCGGCTGCGGCCGGAAGAGCGAGGAGAAGCTTCTGCAGCCCGCATTGGAGAGCATCACCGCCGAAGACCTTTCCAAGGACACGCAGATCTTGGCGTCGGATGAGTTCGAAGGGCGAGGTCTGGCCTCCGAGAGCGAGACCAAGACGATCCAGTTTCTCCGCGACGAGTTCCGGAAAATCGGTCTTGAGCCGGGAAACGGCCAGAGCTATTACCAGGAAATCCCGATGGTGGAGATCACCGCGGACCCGACGGCCAGGCTCGAGATCAGCTCCGACAAAAAGACTCTCTCCATTGCCTACAAAGAGGACTTCGTGGCGGAAACCCTTCGCATGGCCGAGGAAACCACACTGGCCGGTTCAGAAATGGTTTTTGCCGGCTATGGCATCGTGGCTCCAGAGTACGACTGGAATGATTACCAAGGTCTGGACTCGCGGGGGAAGACTGTTGTGGTCCTGGTCAACGACCCTGGATACGCGACCCAGGATCCGGCGCTTTTTAGCGGACGGTCGATGACCTACTACGGGCGCTGGACCTACAAGTTTGAGGAGGCGGCCCGGCAGGGCGCCGCCGGAGCATTCATTGTCCATGAGAGCGAGCCGGCCGGCTACCCTTGGGGGGTTGTGCAGAACGGCTGGACCGGGCCGCAATTCAACCTGGTCAGGCAGGACAACAACATGTCCCGCTGCGCCGCCGAGGGGTGGTTGCATCTTGAAGCCGCGCGCAAGATCTTTGATGCGGCCGGCCTGAATTACGATGAAATCAAGGTGGCCGCGGCCAAGCGGGGGTTTAAGGCTGTTCCCCTGGGAGCCAAAGCTTCGCTCACCCTGAAAAACACGATCCGGAACGTGGTTTCAAACAACGTGATCGCCCTCTTGCCGGGGTCGGAAAGGCCGGAAGAATATATCATCTATGTGTCCCATTGGGATCATTTCGGCAGGAATCCGGCCCTCGTAGGGGACCAGATCTTCAACGGCGCCGTGGACAATGCCACCGGGACGGCCGCCCTGCTCGAACTGGCCGAAGCTTTCCGGAAGCTCAAGCCTCCGCCGCTCCGCTCGATCGTCTTTCTCGCCGTCACCGGGGAGGAACAGGGACTGATCGGTTCGGATTTTTATGCGACCCATCCTGTCTTTCCCACGGCCAAGACAGCCGCCGTCATCAACATGGACGCGTTGAATGTCTATGGCCGGATGAGGGACATCACGGTCGTCGGCTACGGGCTCTCTGACCTCGATCGGTATATTGAAGCCGCCGCCAAAGAGGCCGGCCGGACGGTCAACCCCGACCCAACGCCGGAAAGGGGGTCCTATTTCCGCTCCGACCACTTTCCGTTCGCCAGGCAGGGAGTCCCGGCGGTTTATCCGAGCGGAGGGACCGACAGCATCGCCAATGGCAAAGAATGGACCCTCGCCCGGAAAGAAAGATACACGGCCGAAAACTACCATAAGCCTTCGGACGAATTTGATCCCAACTGGGATCTCTCCGGGGCGATCGACGACCTGCACCTGCTGTTTAAGGTCGGCTACCGGCTGGCTATGGAATCGGCCTTCCCCAACTGGAAAGAGGGCACGCCCTACAAGGCAAAGAGGGACGCGGATATCTCTGCCGCTGCCCGTCATTAGGGCGTCTGATTCGCCGCTCGCTCATCCCCATCGCCGGGGATCAGAGCCGCCAGCCCAGAAGGTTCCAGAAGTTCAGAAGCCAGAGGAAGCCGAGAGCCGCCAGCAGGATCAGCGTGTAATGGATCCGGGCGCAGCCGGTCCAGTATTTCTTTCTCCAAGCGATCAACGTGAAGACCAGCACTCCGATCGCCAGCACGGCAGCTGCCACCGGGAAGGCCAGGCTGATCTTAAAGATCGAAGGGACGCCGTAAAAGAACTGATCCAGATCGTTCGCCGCCATCCCCAGGCCGACGAGGAAGAGCAGGAAGAAAGCGCTCATCCCGCCGGCCGTCCAGCGCGCCGTTTTGGGCGCCGGGTTCCCGAAACGCGGTCTCTTGCAGAGCACTCGGCCCAGTGCACCTGCCGGCCACCCCAGGGCTGCCGTGAGAAAGAGGATCACGGAGACGCCGGCTAGAAAGTATTGGAATGAGAGAAGCCGAAGCCCCTTGAGCTTGACAAAGGCCATCTCGGGGAAGGCGCCGTAGAAGGCGTACTTGACTTTTCCCGCCGCATCCTCCCTAAAGATGATCGATTCCTGGCCGCCGACCTCGCGAAAGACATCCCTGTCGATCTCGACGAACGACTTTGTCCCCAGCCCCGCGGGCATAACCAGCAGAAGGTTCCCCTCGGGAGTGGCTTTGATCTTGACCGGAGTCAGGAACGCGACGAACTTGTCGAACTTGGTGAAGGAACGCCTGTTCATCTCGTATGTCCCAACGTAGCGCCCCGCCCTCTTCCGGAAATCTTCGGGCGGAGCCGGCTCCGGCGTCGCGGACCCGGGGTAATAACGGTTGAGGAAGGCCTGGTAGAGCTCATAGCGGGTCAAGCCCGAGCTCCCGACGCTGTTGTAGGAGACGAAAAACCCGGCGTTCTTTTCGGGGATCAGCATGAATAACGAGTGGAAGCACATGATGTCCCCTCCGTGCTCGAGGTTCAACAGGCCGTTCAGGTTCCTCTCCCAGAAGCCGTAGGCGTTCCCTCCGATGCGCGGATCGTGCGAAAACAGACGGGTGTGCATGAGCTTGGCGGTATCCTCCTTGAGGATCCTCCGGCCCTCGAACTCGCCGTTCTTCAGGTGGGCGATCATGAACCGGGCGATATCCGTGGCCGTCGTGCTCATCGACCCCGCCGGATAGTCGCCGTTTAGAAGCTCGAAATCCTCGCTCTTAAAGACCCCATTCACGAACCGATAGCCAGTGGAGACGTCTCCCGCCAGTCCCCCGGGAGGCGGCTGACGGAACGAGCTGCGCTCCATCCCCAGCGGCGCGTAGATATTCTGTTCGACATAGTCCTCGAAGGGCATCCCGGAGACGAGCTCCACGATATAGCCGGCGAGGGCTGTTCCGTAGTTTGAATAGGCCGTGAACTGTCCGGGCGGCCAGACCCGCGTCGGCATATATGTCTTAATGAACTGTCCGAGGGGGATGAGCTCTTCCGGTTTCCGGGCGGCGTAGCTCATGATGTCCTCGAACCCTGGCGTATGTGTCAGCAGATGGGTCAGGGTGATCGGCTGGGGGAAGGTCGCAGGGACCTTGACGTCCTTGAGATAGGTGTTGACGTCGGTGTCGAGGTTAAGCTTCCCCTGTTCGACCAACTGCATCACCGCCGTCCAGGTAAAGAGCTTGGAGATAGAGGCGATCCGGAAGAGCGTCCGGTCGGCCAGGACCGGCTTCTTGTCTTTGATGTCGGCGTAGCCGTAGCCCTTGGCAAAAAAGAGCCTTCCGTCCTTGACAACAGAGACTGTCGCTCCGGCGATGTGCTGGGTTTCCATGTGGGCGGCCATGATCCCGTCGAGAAAGGCCTCGAGGTCCGCCGGGCTTTGCGGCCCTTGACCGGTCGCAGCCGTTTCCTGCGGGGGCGGTGAACTTGTTTCCTGCGCCATGGCGCCCCAAGACGCCAACAGGAAAACCGCCGTCAAGACGAGAGCTTTCTGGGACATGTCGCGCATCTTTTCTCCCTTATAAGAGATATCAGCCATGTCTCTATGTTCTACTAACGGAATAGGGGGCAGCGGAGTTCGACGGGCCCATCATCTTCCGGAGGGCCGGCTATTTTTCGTCGCCCGTATCGACCTCGTCGGGAAGTTCGTTCACGTCCGCCGCGGGTTCATGGGGAAAATGAACGGCTAACCCCGCGGCCGCCGTGCGGATGCCCGCCAGGATACCCTCCTGGAACTCGTCCTTCCGAAAATGGCCGGACATGCTGGCGGCGATGCCGTCCCAGAAGTCCTGCCCGACTTTGGCGTGGATGCCCTCGTCACCCAAGACGACAAAGTGTTTCCGGGCGGGCACGATGAAGAAAAGGATCCCGTTCCGCAAGCGCGTATTCGCCATCCCCAGCCGGCGGAAGGCGTCTTCGGCCTTGGGGCGAACACGGCCCCAGAAGAAATGGGCCACGGATACGCCGATTTCCCCGGAAGTCCGTTTTTCAGCCTCGACGATCGCCTTCCGGACCTCATCTCGATCGATGAGCTGGAAAAGCTTGCGGCGATGCATGATGGACATAGCGATATCTCCCCTACCATCGGCCCGAGGCTCCGCCGCCCCCGGAACGGCCGCCTCCGCCGCTGAACCCGCCTCCGCCTCTGCCCCCTCGGCTCCATCCGCCAAAGCCTCCGCTGCTCCCGCGCCCTCCGCCGCTGAAGATATTGATCAGAAGCCACAGGGCCAGTGAAGGATTGGTGATGAAGATGATCAGGAAAATAATGATTCCGATGATGACGAGGATGGATTGGCCCGAGTTCTTACTTGCTCTCGGGGCCTCAGGGACGGCCTCGCCCGAAATCGCTCCGAGGATGGCCGAGACCGCATCGCTTACTCCGCCGTCCGCATCGCCCGCCCGGATCTTCGGGAACATGATATCGTTGATGATCCGGCCGGCCGTGATATCCGGAATGACACTCTCCAGGCCGTACCCGACCTCGATGCGCACGGCGCGGTCCTCGGCCATGATAAAAAGCGCCAGGCCATCGTCCAGTCCCTTGCGCCCGACCTTCCAGGCCTGGAAAGCCTTGACCGCAAATTCATCGATCGGGTATCCCTCGGTGTTTCTTCCGATATAGACGATGACCTGATGTCCTGTCTGCTGATCATAGGCTTCGAGCTTGGCGTCGAGGGTTTGGACCGTCTCCGGGGAAAGGAAGCCGGCAGTGTCCGTTACCCAGCGGCCGGGTGACGGGGGGATCTTGATGTCCGCCGTTGCGGGAAATAACAGACCGGAGCCAAGCAACAGGACAAGAGCGGCAACCCCGGCTCGGAACGCTCGCACGATCAGAATTTGACTTTAGGCGCGGTCTCTGCCCCCGCCTGGGCCGTGAAATAGGCCTTCTCGGCGAACCGGGAGCCGAACATTCCGGCGAAGAGGACCGTGGGGAAGCTCATCCTCTTGGTGTTGAACGCCTGGGCGGTTTCGTTGAAACGCTGGCGCTCCACGGTGATCCGGTTTTCTGTGCCCTCGAGCTGCACCTGGAGGTCGCGGAAGTTCTGGGTGGCCTTGAGGTCGGGATAGTTCTCCACGGCGACCAACAGACGGGAGATGGCCGACCCCAGCTCATCCTGGGCGGCCTGGAACTTGGCGAAGGCCTCGGAGTTGCTGAGCAGGTTCTCATCTAACCTGATCTGTCCGACCTTGGCCCGGGCTTCGGCGACCGCGGTGTAAGTCTGTTGCTCGAACCCCGCCGCGCCCTTGACGGTCTCGACCAGGTTCGGTATGAGGTCCGCCCGGCGCTGGTAGGCATTCTCGACTTGAGCCCACTGCGACCGGACCTTCTGGTCGAGCGAGACGAGTGAATTATAAAGACCGACGCCCCATGTCCCGAGAATGAGAAGGGCGATGACGACGACGGCCAGGCAGCCCAATCCACGTCCCAGTTTCCTCCTGGGAGCAGTCGTTGCGGCCGGAGTCCCTTCTGTAGCCATGCTGGCACCTTCCTTTCACTAGAGGGTTATCTATTGCCTATAGACAGAATCTTAGCGGGAAGGGCGCCGGAAAGCAAGTCCGGAGTGGGCGCTCGTTTCACTCGATTTTGCGGATATAGATATTCTTGAAATGGAGCGGGGTGCTGTGAGCTTGGAGCTCGATCTGTCCGGCCGGATAGATCGGTTTGTCCCGTTCCCAGTAGTTCTCCATGACCACATCGTCGACGACGAGAGCGCCGTTGAGGCGCACGGTCACCCGCTCGCCCGCCATCCGAATAGAGAATGAGTTCCATGCCTCGACCGGGTTGTCGGCGGGGCGGAGCGGCTTGGCCGGTCCCGTCTTGTTGTTGTAGAGCCCGCCCGAACCCTCCGGTCCTTGTGCCGGATCCCAGATCTGAACCTGGGGCGAGCCGCGGAGATAGATGCCGCTGTCGCCCTGGGGCTCGATCTTCCAATCTACGAAGAGCTCGAAGTCGCGATAGTCCTCGGCGGTGCAAATGCTCTGTCCCTGGCCGTCGAAGACGAGCATCCCGTCGATAACCTGCCAGTGCCGCTCCATATCTTCGTCGGCCTCCTTCTGCTCACTTCTGAGCTCTTCCGGGGTCATTTTTGCCCTTGCTGGGGGGTCTTTGACCAGGCCTTTCCAGCCGCTGAGGTCTTTTCCGTTAAAGAGCGCGACAAAGCCATCTCTAATGAGGAGGGAATTGGCGTATCTTTCGACGCGCTCGCGGTCGTATTCGGCGCTGATGAATTGGGCGGCCCTCTTGAGGATCTGAGCTGTTTCGAGGCCGGCGAGACCTTCAGCCCCGGGGGAGGGGAGGGCGCAAGCGACGGCCGACCACGCGGCCCTTTCCTTTATAGCGGGAGCTTCAAAAAAGGGAGCGATCAGCCGGAGAGACTCCGCCGACCTGATCTTGCCCAGGCCATCCAGGACGACGTTCATCTCGGCAGGCTCCCGGGCGATCGTCAGGGCGTCCCGCACAAGAACGAGCTTCTGTTCATCCGGGACTCTAGATTCTGCAGCCAGGCGGATGTAACCCTGGAGGGATATATAGACATACTTCCGGCCGGCCGCTGAGCTCTCGGCCCTGGCGATCTTGATGAGTTCTCCGGCTGCCTTGAATTCCTTCCAGTTGGACAGAGTGTAGATGGCGACAGACCGGACCTGAGGGTCGGCGCTTCGGGTTTCGACGACAACGGCCCGAAGGGCCTTTTCACCGCCGACCCGGCTGAGAGGACGCAGCAAGCTGACCCTCTCCCGTCCCTTGGCTCTTTTCATGTTTTCTATGATCAGGTCGGTCCTTTTCTCAGGATCAGCAAGCTGAAGGGCGGAAGCTGCCAGCGCATTTTGAAAGGAGGTGATCGCCAAAGGTTCTTCGGCCTCCCGCAAGAGATGGATGACCTGCTGAAGGTCCTCCCCGCGGACGACGGACTCGAGGGCTGACAACGCCCGTTTCCGGATATCCCCATCCTCGCTTCTGGTGGCAGCCAGCACGATCCCGGCGTGCTCCTTGGCTTGTCGCTGGCCGAGGATCTCGATGATGGCCGCCTTTGCGGCGGGCGAGGCATCGTCAAAGGCCCTGACGGCTTGAGGGACGGCGTTTTCCGAGGGAAAACTCAGGAATGCTTTCTTGAGCGCTTCGGCCTCATCCCGGCCTGCCGATCTCCAGAGGGGAGTGAGTTCCGCCGTGCTCTCGCTTCCCTGGAGCCTGGAGACGGCCTCGATAGCCGCGATCCGGATCGCCATCTCATTGCTTTTCAAACCCTCTTTGATAAAACCCAGTGCCGTCCGGTCTGCCCTTCGGCCCAGCATCCTTATGATCTGTTCATGCGCTTCTGGTGAGACTTGTGGGGCTTTAGCGGTCCACCGGGCCGTGGCCTCTTCACCGGGAAGCTCGAGCGCCAGGTCCAGGGCGCGTTCGCGGAAGGCCGGGTCGGATGCGTCCATCGCTTCGATCAAGTCGGAGAGGGCGTCTCTTCCCCTGATCTGTGTCAGGAGGGTCAAAGCCGCGCACCGCATTGGGGATTCGTCCGGGCCGGTTAGCTTTTCCAGGAGGCTCCGAGAGATCCGGAGGGCGTCATCCTTGTGTCCGTCCTCATGGAGCCTGCGCGCGAAGATGAGGTAGCGCGAGGCGGCGGCCGCTCTTTCCCGCGGTGAGGAGGCGATGTCGATGCGGCTCAAAAGGAACTCCGTTTGGGGATCCCCGAGATTGGCCAGGGCGCACAGGGCGGCTTCGCGGACGTCCGGATCCTGGCTGAAGGCGTAGGTGATGATCCGGCCGGCCGCCGCCCGGGTTCGGAGCTCGCCAAGCGCCAAGAGAAGGATCGCTGTGTCCGTTCTATCCGAGCGTCCGAGCGCCTTGATTAGCGCCCTGTCCGTGCCGGGCGCGCGGATGGCCAGAAGGGCTTGGACAGCCGGCTGAGCCAGCTTGGGGTCGAGGAGAAGGCCGCCTAAAGACTTGGCGCATTCGGGTCCCCCCGTTTGCTGCAGGCGGCCGATGAGAAATATCTTCACCTCCGGGTCGGAGGCGCTCTCCAGGGATTTGATCACGGACCGGGTGTAAAGGTCCCGGTCTCTCTCTCCTCCCGGCCTCATGGCCTGAGTCCCCGCCGCCTCGAGCGCATAGCGGGCCAGGCTGTCATCGGCTTTTCCCGGAGGGGACAAGCGGCGGCAGATCTCCTCGATTCCGTCTCCGCCCAGGTTGAATATCTCGGCGGCCAGGGAGGCTTTCTCCGCGGGGCCGGGCGCCGGGAATCGGACAAGGATCTTGGATATCTTTTCTGGGAGAGTCAAAGCCTGCGCTGCAGAGGGCGGGGGGGATAGAAATAAGAGGATGAGCAGCGAAAAGCCGAAGGCCTTCTCTTTCATTCGTATCATTCAGTTCCTAACCCTAAATGTGCCAGGGGGCCCTCATCGGCTCGTCGACGAAGCGATTGGCTTCCTCGTCATTGACGAAGCGCTGAACGGCCGGGTCAAAACGGAGCCCTCTCCCCAGGCGGACGGCGATCTTGGCCAGGTTGACGAGCGTGCACGAGCGGTGGCCGTTGGCCTCGTTCAGGGAGAAACGGCGGCGCTTGCGGACCGCTTCGGCGAAGTCCTCCGGCTCCGGCCCCGGGTCAGGGAGCGAAACCACCTTCTCCCGCAGGCCGGGAATATCGGAATTGAAATCCTTGTAGATCTTCCCTTCCGGCCCTTCGATGAAGGCCGCCTGAGTGTCCCGGTTTTCTCCGTCCAGGATGATCTCGCAGCCATCCTCGTAGCGCAGCCTTACCCGGCGCCAGGAGCCGCAGGCGTCGGGGTGCTGCTGGGGTCCGTCGGCCTCGACCTCGACCGGACTCGTTCCATCCTTGTCCAGAATGTACTGGACGGGGTCGAGATAGTGCATGCCCATGTCTCCCAGGCCGCCGCCGTCGTAGTCCCAGTATCCGCGAAAAGTTCCGTGGACCCGGTGGGGATGATAGGGCTTCAAGGGAGCAGGCCCGAGCCAGAAGTCATAATCGAGGTCGGGTGGGACCGGCTGCGGGGGAAGATATGTTTTTCCGCTCCAGAGAAATTTCCAGTCAAAACCGGTGACCCCGCTGACCGTAACCTTGAGCGGCCAGCCCAGCAGGCCGTGAGCGACAGCCTTCTTGAGGGGCTTGGCCGGCGTCCCGAAATCATAGAGCACATCCTCAAACCGGAACCAGGTGTTGACGCGGAAGATACGGCCGTTTCTCTGGACGGCCTCGACCACCTTGATGCCTTCGCCGATCGTCCGGGTCATCGGCTTCTCGCACCAGATGTCCTTGCCGGCCTCGGCCGCCGCGACCGCTATCGGGGCGTGCCAGTGAGGCGGCGTGACGATGTGGACGATGTCGATATCCGGCCTGTCCAGGACCTCGCGAAAGTCCTTGTATCCCCTGACGCCGGCGCCGGAAATGTCGAGGGCTGCCTGGAGATGGCCGGAGTCGACGTCGCAGACGGCGAGAAGGCGGGAGCCGGGATACTGAAGGTGGGCCCTCCCCATCCCTCCGACCCCGAT
>DAIPLF010000207.1:0-4578 GCA_036769375.1 Candidatus Aminicenantota bacterium
CCGTCTTTCCCGGAGAGGATAAGCATATCATTCCCTCGCCCCAGGGGGTCCCCTCCTATGCCCGAACGCCGGAGATGAGCTCGACCGCCGTCGCCAGGGAAGTCGTTTCCCTGATCAATGACCCCGCCTATCCCGTCGTCATTGCCAACCTGGCCAACGTGGACGTAGTGGGACATATCGAAGACCGCGCTGCGGTCCTGCGAGCGGTGCGGGCGACGGATGCCGCCCTGGGAACGATCGCCCAAGAGTGCCGCCGTAGTGCGGTGACGCTGGTCGTCACCGCCGATCATGGGACCGTCGAGGAGTGGCTCTATCCTGATGGGTCGATAAACACGGGACATACAAAGAACCCCGTGCCGTTCATCCTGGCGGATTTCTCAGGGCAGGAGAGGGGAGGCGAGTTGCGCGGCAAAGGAGAGCTGGCCGACGTCGCCCCGACCATTCTCGAACTCCTCTGCCTGGAGAAGGCAGCCGAGATGACGGGCAGGAGCTTGATCGCAGCCCCGGGCGCGCGGCGGTGCCGGCAGAAGCTCGTCCTCCTTATCCTGGACGGATGGGGCCTCAGGGAGGAGGCTTACGGCAACATGATCCACGAGGCAGGTGCTCCGAATTTTGCCGAGCTCTGGTCAAGGTTCCCGCACAGCGAATTAGAGGCCGCCGGGGCGGCCGTCGGCATGCCCGATCGCACGGTGGGAAATTCAGAAGCGGGGCACCTTCACCTCGGGGCCGGCCGGCGCATTCTTCTGGATAGAGTCAGGATAGACCGGGCGATTGAGGACGGGAGCTTTTTCCGGAACCCCGAGTTCATCGGGGCGATGGCTGAGGCGAAGGGAAAAAAGCGGCCCCTTCACCTCATGGGGATCATCTCCCATTATAGCTCTCATGGGACGCTCAACCATCTGTACGCGCTCATGCGCATGGCTAAGGATCTGGGCCTGGCTGAAGTCTATGTCCATGGGTTCATCGGGCGCCGGGGCGAGAAGCCTGAGAGCGGCGCCATCTATGTCGAAAAGGTCAAGGAGATGGGCCGGGAACAGGGTATCGGCGAGGTCGTCACGGTGATGGGCCGCCATTGGTCACTCGACCGGGAGCACAATTGGGACCGCGTGGAGAAGGCTTACCGGGCCCTCGTTCAGGGCTTGGGCACCCGGGTGTTGGGATGAACCACGGCCGCTTTTCAGAACTCTCCCGGGGCTTTTAGCGTATGATAATATGAGGTTTCTCGCGATGCTGAAGACTGACGGACAATGATCGCCGAGATCTCCGACTTGCGCTTTTCCTACGGGGATATCAAAGCCCTTGACGGGATAACCCTGAGCCTGCCCGATGGGGCTGTCGGGCTCCTGGGCCCCAACGGTGCGGGCAAGAGCACCTTGTTGCGGATCCTGCTCGGGTTCCTGAGCCCGCAGCACGGTCAGGGAAGGGTTCTCGGGTTTGACATCCGGCTGGAGCAGCCGCGGATCCGCCGCTACGTCGGCTATATGCCGGAAGACGATTGCCTGATACCCGGCATGGACGCAGTCACCTTCACGGCGCACTTCGGGGAGCTCTCGGGGATGCCTCGGCAGGAGGCCATGAAGAGGGCCCATGATGTCCTCTTTTACGTGGGGCTGGGGGAATCGCGGTACCGGCTTTTGGAGACGTACTCGGCGGGGATGAAGCAGCGGTTGAAACTGGCCCAAGCGATCGTCCATGACCCCAAGCTCCTTTTCCTGGATGAACCGACCAGCAACCTTGATCCCCAGGGTCGCAAGGAGATTCTCGAGCTTATCAAGGACATTTCTTCCAAGAAGGATATCCAGGTCTTGATCTGTTCCCACATCCTCTCGGACATCGAATCCGTCTGCTCCGATGTGGTCATCCTGAACAAAGGCCGGTTGGCCGCTCAGGGGAAGCTCAGCGAGCTCCGCGAAGTCCATTATCGCCTCTATGAGATCAGAACCAAGGGCGAAGGGCCGGGCTTCAGCGAAAGGATAAAGGGACTGGGCTGCCGCGTCCAGGAGACCGAGGACAAGCTCCTGAGAGTCTATGTGCCGGCCGATCTGGACATCCGCGAGATCTTCCGGGCCGCCGAAGAAACAAACACCCAGGTCCGTCATTTCGTCCGCAGCCAGACCTCTCTCGAGGACCTCTTTGCCCGGGCCGTGGGAGTGGATTGATGACCATCCGGGAGAAAGGCTACGCCCACTGGGAAGGACAGCTCAAGGAGCGCCGCTTTCCCTGGGCTCCGATCACCTGGCTCGGCATCCGCCTTGCGTTCAAGAGGAAATACTTCAAGTTCATCATCTTTAGCTCGCTGGTCCCCGCACTTGTCTTTCTCGTCGGCATCTATATCTCAGAGAGAATCGAAGATTTCCAAAATATGTTCCGGGGAAACAGGCAGTTTTTCGAGGTCAACCCGGCCTATTTCAAAACCTACCTCTGCAGCGATTTCCTGCTCTTCATGATGGTGATGATCCTGGTGGTCAGCGGGGCCGGTCTGATCTCCGACGACCTCAAGCATAACTCCTTGCAGCTCTACTTCGCCCGTCCGCTGAGGAAAAGCGGGTATCTCCTCGGAAAAGCGAACGTGATCGTCTTCTTCCTGCTGCTGCTGACGCTTATCCCCGGTCTTGCCTTCATCATTTTCAAGCTTCTTTTCGCCGGGAATTTTCAGTTTCTGGCCTCATTTCCCTGGCTGCCGCTGGCCGTCGTCGGTTATTCTCTATTTGTCACCGGGTTCTTCTGCTCTTACACATTGCTCCTTTCGTCCCTGAGCAAGAACAGAAGATACGTTTCCATCCTGATCTTCACGGTCTATATTTTCTCTGATATCCTCTTCGCCTTTTTTTACGATAACTATAAAAAGCCGGCCTTCGCCCTGATCTCTCTTAAGGCCAACCTGCAGCAGGTCGGATCCTGGTTCTTCAGGCTGAAGCCCGCCTATGCCGTTCCTTGGTACTGGTCACTTCTCATCCTTTTGGGGTTTGGGATTGTTGCCTTCATCGTTTTGAATAGGAAGGTCCGGGGAGTGGAGGTCGTCCGATGACGGCCGTGATCGAGACCGCGAAGCTGTCCAAATGGTACGGCAACGTTCTGGGGCTGAGCGATGTCAGCCTGGAGATCGAGCCCGGCATCACGGGACTCCTCGGCCCAAACGGAGCCGGGAAATCGACCTTCCTTAAGCTCATCACGGGGCAGATCAAGCCGAACATCGGGAGCGTCCGGATCTTCGGCCAAAAAGTCCAGAACAACCAGGCGCTTTTCAGCCGCATCGGCTTCTGCCCGGAGCATGATTCCTTCTACGAAGATATGACCGGCTGGGTATTCCTGACCAGTCTTCTCAAGCTGCAAGGATTTTCCCCCCCGGAAATCCAGTCCCGTGCGGAGAAGGCGCTGGATATCGTCGAGCTGGCGGCTGACAAGGATCGTCTTGTCCGGGCCTACAGCCGGGGAATGCGCCAGCGGCTCAAGTTCGCCCAGGCCATCGCCCATGACCCGGAGATCATCATCCTCGACGAGCCTCTGAGCGGCTTGGACCCGCTGGGTAAACGGAAGCTCATCCGGCTGATCAAAGCCTACCGGGAAGAAGGAAAGACGGTGATCGTCTCGAGCCACGTCCTCCCCGAGATCGAGGCTCTCACCCGGACGATCATCCTCATCCACCAGGGCAAGGTGTTTGCCAAGGGAGACATCCATTACATCCGCGACCTCATCGAAACCCATCCCCACATGGTGGCGGTCCGCTGCTCCGATCCCCGAGGGCTGGCAGCCCAGCTCCTGGGGGAGAGTTATGTCTTGAAAGTCCATTTCGGCGCGGATGGGAAATCCTTCCTTGTCGAGACGAACAACCGGGACAGGTTCTTCGCTGTTCTTCTCTCCTTGATCGTCAAGAGCCGGATGGAAGTCGAGGAGATCACCTCTCCGGACGATAACCTCCAGGCCGTCTTCGATTACCTCGTAGGAAAATGACATGACACC
Source organism: Candidatus Aminicenantota bacterium (assembly GCA_036769375.1). GTDB lineage: Bacteria > Acidobacteriota > Aminicenantia > Aminicenantales > UBA8522 > UBA8522. The sequence continues at coordinate 3,961 of DAIPLF010000207.1, forward strand.
CTCCCAGCGGGCTGGAATCGGTTCCTTTCTCAGGGCGGTGGGGCGTGTTTTTGCGGTTTTCTTCCGGCAGGGGCGGAAAGCCCGGCGGACCCGCTTCTTTTTCCTTTTCAGTTTTCTTCCCGTCGCCGTCTCCCTGGTCATAAAGTTCAACCAGTTTTTTTCGGAGAGTCCGGGACGGGAGGCCGGCTATCTCTTCACCAATTTGATCATGCTTTTCTATCTTCAGATGATCATTCTCATCCTGGCCCTTTTTTATGGCAGCTCGGTCTGTTCGGAAGAAGTCGAGGGAAAAACACTTCCCTATCTTGTCACCAGGCCCGTTCCCAAGCCGGCCGTCGTCCTGGGCAAGTATTTGGCCTATACAGTGGTGACGATCGGGATGGTCACGCTCGGGCTGATATTTTCCTTTATCGTCCTTAACGTTAACCGGCTGCTCGATCCTTCGGTCTATGGTTTGCTGGGACGCTACCTCGGGGTCCTGGTGCTGGGGTTGATAGCCTACGGGGCCTTCTTTACCTTCCTCGGAAGCTTCTTAAGACGGTCGATCTTTTTCGGGCTGCTGTTCAGCTTCGGCTGGGAGAACGTCGTCCAGTATTTCCCGGGATCGACCCAGCGGCT
>DAIPLF010000008.1:0-3673 GCA_036769375.1 Candidatus Aminicenantota bacterium
GCATGACACGAAAGGGGAAATAGATGCCCGTCGCCTGACAGAAACGGCAGCGCTGAGGACAACCCCTCGCCACTTCGATGGTCACCCGGTCAAAGACGGCCTGGATATCGGGCACGACGATGGCCTCGGGATAAAAAGGACTGCCCAAACGCGACTTGACCCTTTTCTTGATTCTGTCCGGCGCTCCGGGCAGGGCCCTCCTGGCAATCAAGGATGAACCGGAGGGGACATAGCTTTCATAAAGGCCGGGCACATAGACCCCGGGGATTCCCGAAAGGCCTTCGAGGATCTGCTCCCTCGGTGTCCCGCTTTTGCGGAGAGCGGTATATCTTTCGGCGATCTCGACGAAAGCGTCTTCACCGTCCCCGATGAGGAAAGCATCAAAGATATCGGATACCGGCTCCGGGTTAAAGGCCGCAGGGCCTCCGGCCAGAATGAGAGGCGACCCCTCTCCCCTCTGGGCCGAAAACAACGGAATGCCGCCCAGGTCCAGCACGGTCAGGATGTTGGAATAATTCAGCTCATAGAGGAGAGAAAATCCGAGGATATCAAAACTGCCCAGGGGAACCTGGCTCTCCAAGGAAGAAAGGGTGAGCCCCTCGGCCCGCAGGCCCTCTTCCATATCAGGCCAAGGCGCGAACACGCGCTCCGCTGCCAGAGAGGGGTGGCGATTGAGGATGTCATAAAGGATCTTCTGCCCGAGGTAGGACATCCCGATTTCATAGACGTCGGGAAAGATCAGGGCGATCCGGGTCTCGATCCCGGCGGGGTCCTTGCGGACAGCGTTCCATTCTCCGCCGATATACCGGCCCGGCTTTTCCACCTTCTCCAGGACGGCTTCCAGGCTGGCTTTTCGGCTCAAGCGATCACCCGGGTAGAGCGGCCTCTGCGGAAAGTCGGATCATTGGAGTTCATGCTTTTCCCAAGCTAGATATTGGCAAACCGCCTCATCTTGACGTTCAGCACGAGTCCCACCCCAAGACAATTGGCCAGCAGAGATGACCCGCCATAGCTGAGAAGGGGGAGCGGGATGCCGACAATGGGGAAAATGCCGATGACCATGGCCACATTGACGAGGAGCTGGAAGGCGAACATCAAGCTGACCATGAAGGTGATGTAAACCCCCGCCCTGTCCCTTGATTTTCCGGCCGTGCCGAACAGCCTCCATAGGAACAGGCCATATAAGAGGAACACTCCGACGACTCCGACGAACCCAAGTTCCTCGCCGATGACAGAGAAGACAAAGTCCGTGTGCCGGGCCGGAAGGAACTTGAGCTGGCTCTGACTCCCTTTGGCAAAGCCCTTGCCGAGAAAGCCGCCCGAGCCGATGGCGATCTTGGATTGGAGAATGTGGTAGCCGGCGCCCTGGGGGTCCCGGCTGGGGAAGACGACTGTGGCCAGCCTTTGCTTTTGATAATCCTTGAGGTAGAAATTCCAGCCGGCGATCCCGCCCAGGAACGCCAGAAGAAGCATCCCGATAACCGCTTTTCTCCTCAATCCCGCTAGGATCAGGGACCCCAGGAGAAGGGGGAGGAAGCTGATCGCCGTCCCCAAGTCCGGCTGCAGGGCGACCAGCACGAACGGCAGGCCGACGAGCAGGGAGCTCGTCGCCGCGGCGCCGGCAGAGACATGGCTCCTTTTATATTCAGCAAAAAGACGGGCCAGGACAAGGATGATGACAATCTTGGCCAGCTCGGAGGGCTGGGCTTGAAAAATGCCCAGCTTGATCCAGCTCCCCTTGCTGATGAACCGGCTGAAGAGAAGCATCAACATAAGGACGGCGACGACCGCGCCATAAAGATAAAAAGAAAAGGTCATCAGGACTTGATAGTCGACCAGCAAAACGATGAAAAGCGCGATGAGGCTCGCACCCAGGAAGATCAGCTGTCTCCAGTGATAGTTGCCCGGCACATAGTGGGAGGCGCTGTAGATCATGACGACGCCCAGGAGGCAGTTCAGCACGAGAAGGACGATCAGGACCCAGTCGATGTTCTCGATCAGCCGCCGGTCAATCATGTTTTTCCTTGAACAAGGAAAAGAGCTCTCTGGCCAAGGGAGCTGCGGTGGCTCCTCCCATCCCTCCAAATTCGACCAGCACCGTGACCGCCACCTGAGGATTGTCCCGCGGGGCAAAGCCCGTGAACCAGGAATGGGTTTTGATCACCTTGCCGAGCCTTTGTGCCCGCTCCCGGCCGATGAGCTGGGTCGATCCGGTCTTGCCGCAGACGTCGAACCCGTCGACTTTGGCCCCACGGCCCGTCCCTCCTTCGTTGACGCTCTTCCACATGCCCCGGATCACCGTGTCGAAGACCTTCACCCCGATCTCCTCGGCTGCCCGGCTGTTCGCGGCCGTTGCCGAGGGCTGCCCTTGCCCGGAGACAGAAGGCTCGAGAAGGTGGGGGACGATCCCATGGCCGCGGTTAGCGATGAGAGCCGTGTGGACAGCGATCTGCAGAGGGGTCACCACGAGGGGCCCCTGGCCGATGGAGACAGAGATCGTCTCCCCGGGATACCAATCGCTCTTTCGAGTGTTCCGGCTCCATTCCTGGCTTGGAACCAGGCCCTCCTTTTCACCCGGGAGATCGATCCCGGTCCTCTGTCCGATGGCCAGCAGCTTGGCATAATGGGAGATCCGGTCGATGCCCATCCGGCGGCCGACGTTGTAAAAATAGACATTGCAGGAATACCGGATGGCGTCGGTCAAGCTCAGCGTGCCGTGCCCTCCCCGCTGCCAGCAATTAAAAGACCGCCCGTAAAAATTCGCGCTGCCGGGGCAAAAAAAACTGGTCTGCTCGCTGATCAGCCCGGCGTTCAGGGCTCCGAGGGCCGTAGTCAGCTTGAACAGGGAGCCGGGGGAATAAAGGCCGCGGATGGCCCTGTTTTCCAGAGGATGATCTTCCCGATTGATGAGCTCCATCCATTCCTGAGGAGAGAAGCGGGTGATGAATTTGTTCGGATCATACGTGGGAAAGCTGGCCAGCGCCAGGACCTCGCCGCTCCGCGGGTCGAGGACGATGATGGCCCCTTCCCTGCCCTCGAGGAGCTGGGTGGCTCTTTGCTGCAGGTCAAAATCCAGGCTAAGCTTGATGTCCCGCCCGGGCGCGGGCTCTGAGCGGGAGGTTTCGCCCCGGCTGCGCCCCTGGCTGTCCACGATCTCCAGGCGCCAGCCGTCGACTCCGACGAGGAGCGATTCGTACTCCCTCTCTACTCCCGTCCGGCCGACCATGTCCCCTAGGTTTCTTTCGGGATAGGCATCGCTCTTCAACTCCTGCCCGGTAAGCTCCTGCATGTAGCCGATGACGTGGGCCGCCAGGCTGCCGAACGGATAATACCGGCGCGGGTCGGTCTCGACGATGAGCTCGGGAAGCTCCAACCGCCGAGACTCGATGCGGGAGACGTCCTTCAAGTCCAGATTGTCCTTGACCGTGATCGGCCGAAACAGCGGGAGGGATTCAAACTTGGCGATCCGTGACTTCAGGTCCTCTATGGGGATCCCCAGGAGTTGGCCGACCTCCCCAAGAGACCGGTCATAGTCCTGGCAGTTCTCCCGGATGATCGAGGCCTTGAAGGAGGCCGAGTTTTCGGCCAGGATGATCTCGTTCCTGTCCGTGATCAGCCCGCGGGGCGCGCCGATAACGCTTTCCCTGGTGCGATTGGCTTCGGCCAGGGCCCA
>DAIPLF010000008.1:3773-15880 GCA_036769375.1 Candidatus Aminicenantota bacterium
TCGCCAAAGAGGAAGAGGACGAGGGTCTTCCAGAGGAAGAGCTCAGCCGCGGCCATAACCAGAGCGAAAACGAAAGTCCTGGTCAAAGGGGTGACGTTTATCTTGCGGGAGACGTATCCCGCGCCGAACCCGAGGAGCGTCTTGGTCAATCCTCCGACTCCGAAGACGCCCAGGGAAAGCGAATCCTGGAGGAGGCCGCAGACCGTTCCCATGATAGCTCCGAAGACTTCATGTCGGGATAGGGCGAAATAGAGAACGACCCAGGAAAAGGCGTTGAAGAGGATGAGAAGGGTCACCGATATCTTGCCCAGGACCGTGTGCAGGACGACGGCCAGAACGACCCCGACGGCGCCCTCAATAATGTTTTTCATTACCAGACATGCTCAGGTCAATTCTCTCAAGTCCACGGTGAACACCGCCACCTGTTCGAGGTCCGAAAGGTCAAAATAGGGTTGGACGATGATCTTCTTGAACAGGTCGTTGTCCTCGGCAATGGAGACGATCCGCCCGACCGGAAGGCCGGACGGATAGACACCGTCCAATCCCGAGGTCAAGAGTTCTTCGTCCACACTGATTTCCTTGTTGGTCTTGACGATATACTTGAGCCAGCACTTTCCCGCGGCGTCTCCCTGCAGGATGCCGACCACCCGGAAACGCTCGGTGACAACCCCCACCCCGCTGTCTTCGTCCGAAATGAGTTGGACGCGCGACTCTTTCGAGGAGACAGGCTCAACGACGCGGCCCACCAAATGGCCTTTTCTGTCCAGGACCACCATGTCTTTGCGCACGCCGGCGGCCGTTCCTTTGTTCAGCTGGATGGTTTTGTACACCTGGCCGGGGTCGATCCCGATGACCGAGGCAACGAGGATCGACCGCGAGACCGTCGACAGCAGGTCTTGGATCTCCCTGCCCCCCTGGAATTTCAGCAGCAGGTTCTTGAGCGCCTGGTTCTCCTGGCGGAGCAGGAAGGCCTCCTCCCGCAGAGATTGGTTCTGCCGCTGGACGTCCCGGAGATAAAAATAGTTCCGCCAGAAATCCTGCAAGCCCTGAAAAAAGGAGACCACGCCGTGCTCGACAGGGGTGAACAGGGTGAAGACCGCCCGTTCGAGATACGTCGGCTCCTCCCCCTTGGGCACCTGAATGGAAATGAGCAGAAGATGGGCAAAGACCAGCCCCAGCAAGAGCAGGAACCGTCTTTTTTCTTTCACTCTCCGCTAGTCGAGAGCGATCTTCTTCAGGAGGTCAAGGTCATCCAGAAGTTTGCCCGCGCCGAGGACTACGCTGGTCAAAGGATCGTCCGTGACGAAGACCGGAAGCTGCGTCTCCTCGCGAAGTCGCTTGTCCAGATTCTTAAGGAGGGCCCCGCCTCCGGTCAGGACGATGCCCCGGTCGATGATGTCGGCCGAAAGCTCGGGCGGAGTCTTCTCCAGAGCGATGCGCACCGCGTTGACGATCGCGGCGACGACATCCTCCAGAGCCTCGCGGATCTCCTGGTCATCGACGACGATCGTCTTGGGGATCCCCTCCCTCAGGTCTCGGCCTTTGATCTCCATGGTCAAGGGTTCATCCAACGGGTAGGCTGAACCGAGCTGCATTTTGAGCAATTCGGCCGACCGTTCCCCGATGAGCAGGTTATATTTCTTCTTCAGGTGGGAGATGATCTCATCGTCCATCTCATTTCCGGCGACGCGGATGGAGTGGTTGAAGACGATGCCGTTGAGCGAAATAACGGCGATATCGGTGGTCCCGCCGCCGATGTCGACGATCATGTTGCCGGTCGGCTCCGAGATGGGAAGGTCGGCCCCGACGGCGGCTGTCATCGGCTGCTCCACAAGATAGACTTCTGACGCCTTGGCTCGCATGGCCACGTCCTTGACGGCGCGGCGCTCGACCTGGGTGATGCCCGTGGGGATGCCGATGACGATGCGCGGACGCAGCCAGAAGCCGCGGTTGTTGGTCGCTTTCTTAATGAAGTAGTCCAGCATCTTCTCGGCGATCTCGAAATCGGCGATGACGCCGTCCCGCATCGGCTTGATCGCCGAGACCGAGGTCGGGGTTTTGCCCAGCATGTCCTTGGCCCGGCCCCCCACCGCCTCGACCTTTCCGGAAATCTTGTTGACGACGACGATCGACGGTTCCTGGACGATGATCCCTCTTCCCTTAAGAAAGACCAGCGTATTGGCCGTGCCCAAGTCGATAGCCAGGTCACAAAACAATCGGTCCTTGAACCACTTGATAATGCTCATTGTCTTCCTTCAGAGTCCTCTATTGTATTCCAGACAAATCCTTATTTGCAAGCGTCGGGGACATCCCCGGAAGCGCCGCCCTTCAGAGGAGGAGTCAGCGGGTGGGCACCCCTGACCTTTGGACTTGACTAGAAGAGGCGATTTCTAATATACATTAAGGCACTTCGAGAAGAAAGGAGCCAGGGATGGACTACAAACCTTATGTTCCTGAATCGACAAACATGAGAGAGTTCACGATCAGGGCCTTGATCCTGGGCGTGATCATGACCGTTATCCTCGGCGCCGCCAACGCCTACCTGGGCCTCCGCGCCGGGATGACCATCGCCGCCACGTATCCGGCGGCGGTCATCGGCATGGCGATCTTGAAGCTGATGAAGGGGTCCATCCTGGAGGAGAACATGGCCCGGACCGTGGGCTCGATCGGTGAGTCCGTCGCCGCCGGGGCGATATTCACCATCCCGGCATTTATCATTTCCGGCGCCTGGCTCAGGTTCGACACGCTCGATGCCTATCTCAAGTCATCGGCGCTGATGTTCGTCGGTGGCCTCCTCGGGATCATGTTCGTGACTTTCCTGAGACGGGTCATGGTGACCGACCCCGAACTCGGTTTTCCTGAATCGGTGGCTGCGTCGGAAATCCACAAGGCCGGTCAAAAAGGCAGCCAGGGCGCGAAGTTCCTCTTTCAGGCGATGGGCCTCGGAGCGCTGATCTACGCCCTGGGCGTCGTCAAGATCTTTGCCGCCACCAAGGAGTTCATCATCAAGGTCGGGAATATCGGGGCCAGCTTCGTCCGGCTCGGCACGGCGGCCGAATCGCCAAAGGTGGACGCCGGGGGGACCGTCGCCGTCGCCGGGCCCGGGATCTATCCCGCGTACATCGGCGTCGGCTACATCATCGGGCCCCGTCTGGCCTCGCTCAACTTCGCCGGCGGCGTGCTGGCCTGGGGACTGTTCGCCCCGCTGCTCATGTTCTTCCTGGGACCTCAGCTCGTCGAGAAGTTCTATGGACCCGGCGTGACCATGGCCAGCGTCGCCTGGCCCGATATGATGCTTGATGTCTGGAAATTCATCATCCGGCCGATCGCCGTTGGCGGGATGCTGGTTGGTGCAGGCTACACTCTCTACCGTATGCGCAAGAACCTCGCGGCCGGGATGAAACGGTCGATCAGCGACGTCAAGAAGGCCTCGGGGCAGACGCAGGTCACATCGCGCTGCGAAAAAGACCTGAACATCCGGCTGGTCCTCGGCCTGCTTGGCGCGACGGCCATCATGATGGTATTCGTCTACAAGATCTTCTCCGGCTCCTTTGCCTCGGCGATCCTGGCGGCGGCCGTAATGGCCGTGGCCGGATTCTTCTTCGCCGCCGTTTCAGGGAACCTGGTCGGTCAGATCGGGTCCTCGAACAACCCCGTCTCCGGGCTGACGTTGTCCACGTTGATCATCGCCGCGCTCCTCATGGTCCTGGTGGGAGCCACGGGGATCAGCGGAGTGGCCGCGGTCCTGGGCGTTGCCGCCGTGGTCTGCGTCTCCTCGGCTGTCGCAGGGGAAATGCTCCAGGACCTCAAGGTCGGACACATCCTCGGCGGCACGCCGTGGAAGATGCAGGTCGGCAACATTTTCGGCGTCCTGCTGGCCTCGCTCGTGCTCTATTTTCCCCTGCTCGTCCTCCACGGCGCCTTTCAATTCGGTAGCAAAGAACTCTCCGCTCCCCAAGCCGGGTTGATGGCCGCCCTGGCCCAGGGCATAGTCGGTAAAGAGATGGCCTGGCCTCTGGTCATCGTCGGGATGCTCATGGGGTTTGCCTTGATCCTGGTCCAGGTCAAATCTCCTATGCTGGTGGCGGTCGGGATGTACCTGCCTTTGGAGACGACCTTCGCGATCTTCTGCGGCGGGATGATCAAAGGAATCGTCGACCGGGTGGCCAACCGCCGGGCGCTTAACCCGGCTCAAAAGACGCGCGTCGAAAACGTGGGCATTTTGCTGGCCTCGGGCTTGATCGCCGGAGAAGCCCTCACCGGGCTCGTCCGCGCCACCTGGAAGTTCCTGTTCTTCCAAAAGGTCCTCGGCACCGATATCCCGGAGATCTTCGCCAACGCCAGCTATTACGTCGGCTTGGGAGTCTTGGTCCTGATCGGGGTTTATCTTGTCTACTTCCCGCTCCGCCATGCCGGCAAGGCCGACGAGCCGCCGCCGCCTTCAGCCATAGTATAACTCGGGGCAGTGGCTTCGAAACCGCGCCCGTTTTCTCCCAGCGCGGAAAACGGGCTCGATTCGTCGTTCGCTCTTCTCTCCCTTCGGTCGAGAAACCGTGCCCGCTCACTCCTCATACGGGTTTCTGCAGCCACTGCCCCTCGTTTTGGCAAAAAAGGAGCCGCTGGCTTCCCAAGTAAAAAATTGAAAAAAGGGCTGCTCTGCCCTAAAATAGGGACCGATAGAACATGCCGGTACGCAAGATTGTGACCTACGGACATCCCGTGCTCGAGAAGATGGCCGAACCCGTCTCGGAGATCGATGACGAAATCCTTGACCTGGCCCGCGACATGGTCTTGACGATGCACGCCGCCCCGGGGATCGGTCTGGCCGCACCCCAGGTCAACGCCAGCAGGCGCGTCATCACGGTCGACCTGTCCGTGGGCGAGAACCCCGACGACCTGATCATCCTTGTCAACCCGGAGTTCATCGAGACCGAGGGTGAAGGGGTCAGCGAGGAGGGTTGCCTGTCCGTTCCCGGGATCCATGAGAACGTGAAGCGGCCGGCTCGAGTGCGGCTCCGGGGGCTTGACCTCAAGGGAAAAGAGAGAGTGATCGAGGCCACGGGTCAGCTGGCCAGGGTGTTTTGCCACGAAATCGATCACATCAACGGCCGGTTGTTCATCGAGAGACTCTCTCCCCTGAAAAAGGCGCTGGTCAAGAAGAAGCTCAAAAAAGAGCGGGCCGCCGGCTGAGGCGAATGAGGATCGTCTTTTTCGGCAGTCCGGCAGCCGCTCTTCCCGCTCTCGAGAAGCTCCTCCAAGCCGGGCACATCGTTGAGCTCATCATCACCCAGCCCGATAAACCGGCCGGGCGGGGAAAAGCCCCGGTATCTCCACCCGTCAAGGAGGCCGCGCTCCTCCACAGGATCCCCGTCCTGCAGCCGGAAAAAATCCGGACAGACGAGCGCGCCTTTAACGCCCTGAAGAAGATCGCCCCCGATATCATCGTGGTCGTCGCCTACGGACAGATCCTCCCGCGGGCCATCATCGACCTTCCCCGGCATAAATCAGTCAACGTCCACTTCTCCCTCCTTCCCAAATATCGCGGCGCCGCTCCCGTCCAGTGGGCAGTCCTCAACGGCGATGAGAAGACAGGAGTGACGATCTTTGAGCTCAATGAACGGATGGACGAGGGGGATATCCTGAGCCAGGTGGAAACGGCCATCGGCACGAAGGAGAATGCGCAAGAGCTCGAGGAACGGTTGTCCCGGCTCGGGGCCGACCTTCTGGTCGGGACCTTGGAGTCGATCGACAAGACGCCCCGCCTGCCCCAGGACCGGACGGGGACCTCGTTGGCTCCGCGGCTTCAGAAAGAACAGGGCCGGATCGATTGGGCCAAGGACGCTTTTTTCATCGGCCGCATGGTCAGGGCTTTTTCGCCGTGGCCCGGAGCATTCACTTCCTGGCGCGACCAGAGGATCATCATCCATGCCGGGAGCGCTTTGGCCGCTTGCCCCCAGACTGAGGACCCCGGCAGGGTCATCGGAGCCCGCAGAGAGGGGCTCCTCGTCGGCTGCGGAGCCAGGACCGTCTACTTGATCGAGCGGTTGCAGCGGGAGAACAGGAAAGAGATGGCGACGGCCGAATTCCTCCGGGGGACGAAAATCGAGATCGGGGACCGTCTCGGGTGACAGCCGACGGGGGCTATTGCTCTTCTTCTAAAATATAGTTGTAGGGGTTGGCCGGTTTGTTATTGAGGCGGACCTCATAGTGGAGATGCGGCCCCTGGGCCTTTCCAGTCTTTCCGACGAGTCCGATGACGTCTCCCCTTTTGACCTTCTGGCCAGACTTGACCAGGAATTTGCTCAAGTGGAGGTAGTGGGTGGTCAGACCGTTTCCGTGGCTGATGATGATGTTCTTTCCACCGATCTTGTCGTTATCCAAGGAGATGACAATCCCATCTGCCGTGGTCACGATCGGATTGCCGAAATTGGTGGCGATGTCAATCCCGTAATGAAACTGCCTCTTGCCCGTGAACGGGTCGTCTCGGAAGGTGAAGGGTGAACTCACCCAGCCGATGGTCGGCCAGATGGTCGGCGTTGAGGCCAGCTTGATGATCTGAGATTCGAAGTAGCTGGCCAAGACGTCCAAGTCACGCCCGACATCCTCGGCCTTTTGGGCAAGCGCCCTGGCCTCCTGGAGCGAAGCAGTCTGGCCGGCGGCCGGAATGGAGGGACCGCCTCCGGTATCGGCCGGTTCGATACCGGTCGTATCACCCCCGCCGATGCCCAGCTCTTCCATGACCTCGGGCGAACGCAGGCCCGCCATGACGTTGAGCTTTTTGGCGTAGTTCTCGAAGCTTTTTATAGTGTCCCTGAGCTGGCCGATCGATTCCTCGTACTCCGCCAGAAGCCGCTTCTGTTGATTGCTCTCGCTGAGCAGGATCTTGTACTTTGCCCGAGTCACGTTCATGGCGGAATAGTCGACCAGAAAGCCGACCAGGGCGACGAAAGCGAGGATAACGATCCCGCCTGCGAGCTTGAGCGTTTTCTGGGACAGAGTGATGGTCTTGAACCTCTGGGCGCAGTGAGGGACGATGATCAGGGAAAGGAACTTCTTGGCCATGATGCCCTCCCTGATTACCAGATTAGGAGGGATGTGTCAAGGAATTTCGGCGTTTTTTTTGCCCCTTCCCGACATGCTGCTGGATCCACTCGACGATATCCCAGGTGGAAGTCCCCGGAAGAAAAATCTCCCTGATCCCGGCCTTTTTCATCCGGGCGACATCTTTTTCCGGGATGATCCCTCCGGCGATCACGGGGATGTCCGCCGCGCCTTTGTCTTTTAGCATTTTCAGGATGCGAGGGAACAGGATGGGGTGGGCCCCGGAGAGGATGCTCAAGCCGATGAGGTCGGCGTCCTCCTGGATAGCGGCATTGACAATCTCTTCGGGCGTACGCCGCAGCCCCGTATAGATCACCTCCATCCCGGCGTCCCGGAGAGCCCGGCAAATGACCTTGGCCCCGCGGTCATGGCCGTCCAGGCCGGGTTTGGCGATCAGAACCCTGATTTTCTTGTCCGGCATGTCGTCCTCCTTCACCCTGCAGGGCCTAAAATGTCACGGGCTCCTCGTATTCTCCGTAGACGTCCTTCAAGGCGGCCATGATCTCTCCCAAGGTCGCATACGCTTTGACGCATCGCAGAAGATAAGGCATCAGATTCCGCTCATCCTGAGCGGCCTTCTTGAGGTCCGCCAGGGTTGTTTTCACTGCGGTCAAAGCCCGGCTCTTTTTGACTCTCCGCAGGCGGTCCAGTTGCTGCCGGGCTACGGTCTCGTCGATCTCGAGGAGAGGGATAGGCTCATGCTCCATCTCGAAGGCATTCACTCCGACAACGATCTTCTCCTTGGCATCAACGGCTTTCTGGTACCAATAGGCGCTGTCGGCGATCTCTTTCTGGGGGAAACCGAGTTCGATGGCCCGGACCATCCCGCCCATGTCATCGATCTTCCCGATGTAGGACTTCGCCTCCTTCTCCATGTCCCTGGTCAGGGCCTCAATGAAATAGGACCCGCCGAGAGGATCGATGGTGTTGGCCGCGCCGCTTTCGTGGGCGATGATCTGCTGCGTCCGCAGGGCGATGGTGACGGCATCCTCGGAGGGCAGGGCATATGTTTCATCCAGCGAGTTGGTGTGCAGGGATTGCGTCCCGCCGAGCACCGCCGCCAATGCCTGGATGGCCACCCGGACAACATTGTTGTAGGGCTGCTGAGCCATGAGCGAAACGCCCGATGTCTGGGTGTGGAAGCGCAGCCACCAGGAGCGGGGATCGCGGGCGCCGAAGCGGTCGCGCATGACCTCGGCCCAGATCTTGCGGGCGGCCCGGAACTTGGCGATCTCCTCAAAAAAGTCATTGTGGGAATTGAAAAAATAGGAAAGCCGCGGAGCGAACTCGTCGATCAAGAGCCCGCGCTCGAGCCCCCAGATCACGTACTCGATCCCGTCCCGGAGAGTGAAGGCCAGCTCTTGGACCGCCGTCGCCCCGGCCTCGCGGATGTGGTAGCCGGAGATCGAGATGGTGTTCCAGCGCGGGACTTCCTTAGCCCCGTATTCGAAGGTGTCGACGATGAGCTTCATCGATGGCCGCGGCGGAAAGACGAACGTCTTCTGGGCGATATATTCTTTGAGGATGTCGTTTTGGATGGTGCCCGAGATGACTCTGGGCGAAACGCCCTGTTTTTCGGCGACGGCGATGTACATGGCCCAGAGGACGGCGGCGGGCGCATTGATGGTCATCGATGTCGTGATCTTGTCCAGCGGAAGACCTTTGAAAAGGACTTCCATATCAGCCAGCGAATCGATGGCCACGCCGCATTTCCCCACTTCACCTTTGGCCAGCGGATGGTCGGAATCGACACCCATGAGGGTGGGCAGGTGAAAGGCGACGCTCAGGCCGGTCTGGCCACGGGCCAGGAGGTACTTATAGCGTTTGTTGGTATCTTCGGCCGTCCCAAAACCGCTAAACTGGCGCATGGTCCAGAGCCGGCCCCGGTGCATCGTCGGATGGATCCCCCTGGTGAAGGGATACTCTCCAGGGAAATTCAGGTCGCGGAAAAAGTCAAACCCCGGAAGGTCAGCTGGGGTATAGAGCTCTTTTATCCGGCGACCGGAAACGGTCGTAAAGGACCCAGGCGCGCAGCCTTCCATGGCTTTGCCATACCTGTTCCTTTTCCAGCTTCCATAAGCCTTCTTTATATCCGGGGTTTTCTGCCGTAGCTGCTTCACCCTGGGTCTCTCCTTTCGGCCGCCGGTTTAGTCAGAATCGGGCGCCCTTCTTCAGCAGAAAAATCGTCATTCGCCCGGTGGCAAGGGCCGCTCAGTCCTCCGTCACCCTGAAGACAAGGTCGTGCTCGCGGACGTGGGCATCGACGTGGAGACCGAAGGACTCGCCCTTTTTGACGGCTTCCACGGGGGCATGCTCCATCTGCATCGAATCGACCTTCTGGTACAGGTCGGTCGTGTGGCCTTTGATGTGGATCGTCTCGCCGACCTTAAGCCCTCCCTTGGTCAGTTCGACGACGCCGACGCCGATCTTGGAAAAATAATGCGTCACCCGGCCGATTTCTTCCTCCATCCTGTCCTCCTACCTGAATGCTGAAATCAAACTTAGCAAAAAACCGCCGCTTTCGCAACAAGAAATACCGCGCCAGCTAGCCGCACAAGACAGAGCCGCCGTTGACGTTGATAATGGCGCCGGTGATGTGGCGGGCCAGGTCGGAGGCCAGGAAGATGATCGGTCCGGCGATGTCCTCGGGCGGAGGGATCCTCTTCAGGGGGATGGACTGCCGGACGTTCTCCCTGAACGCCGGGTCGCTGAAGACCCCGGCGCACATGTCCGTTTCCACCCAGCCCGGAGCGACCAGGTTGACCCGGATGTTGTAGGGAGCAAACTCGACGGCCCACGACTTGGTCAGGGCGTTGAGGGCGCCCTTTGTGGCCGCATAATGGGAGTGATGAGCCTCGCCCCGGATCCCGGCCGTCGAGCCGACGTTGATGATCCAGCCTTGTTTGCGCTCTTTCATGCCCGGGACAACGGCGTCCGTGAAATAGAACACGCTGTCCAGGTTGACCTCCATGGTCTCCTTCCAGGCCTTGGTGTCTCCGGAGCCGAACTCAAGGTCGGTCCAGATGCCGGCGTTGTTGACCAGGATATGGACTTGGCCCCAAGCGGCCGTGATCTCCCCGACGGCCCGTCTCACATCGGCTTCACTCGAGATCTCGGCTTTGACCGCCAAGCAACGGCGGCCCAGGCCTTCGATGGCCGCCTTCACTCCGAGGGCGGCTTTTTCCCGACGTTGGTAGGTGAAGGCAACGTCGGCGCCTGCCTTGGCGAACAAGATCGCGGTCGCGCGCCCGATCCCCCGCGAACCGCCTGTGACCAACGCATTTTTCCCTGACAGATCGATCATGGCTTCTCCCTCTTCTTTTCCCTCGCTCCCGTAATTCCGCTTGGCGATCAAAAACGGGCGCCCGTATAGTGCAGACTGAAATCGCCCATCTCGTCAAAATACAGATAGCGGTGAATGTCGGCGCTCGCCGGCTCGACTCTCTCCTTCATCACGGCCATGTACTCCTCGACAGTCGGGAGCTTGCCTTTGAGCGCTGAAATGGCCGCCAACACCGCCGACCCGAGATAGACGCGGGCCCCGTCTCCCATCCTGTCGTCGAAATTGCGGGTCGAGGTCGAGATGATCGTGGTCCGGGGCCGGACCCGGGCCTGATTGCCCATGCAGAGTGAGCATCCGGGGATCTCCATCCTCGCCCCGACGGAATTGTAAATCGAATAATAGCCCTCTTTCATCAATAGGGCGGAATCCATCTTCGTGGGCGGGGTCAGCCAGACCCGCGTCGCCAGGTAGCCGGCTCCCTGGAAGATCTTGCCGATGGCCCGGAAATGGCTGACGTTCGTCATGCACGAGCCGACGAAGACCTCGTCGATCCCCTCCCCCGCCACCTCGGAGAGAAGCTTGACGTCATCCGGGTCGTTGGGACAGGCCAAGATCGGTTCCCTGATCTCCGACAGATCGACCTCGAGCTCGGCGGCATAGTTCGCTTTCTTGTCCCGCCTGAGAAGCCTCGGCTTGCGCAGCCATTTCTCGCAGGCCTTGATCCTCCGCTTCAAGGTCCGAGCGTCCTGGTATCCTTCGGCGATCATCCGCTTCATCAGGGCGATATTGCTCTTGAGGTATTTGGCCACCTGCTCCTCGTTCAGGTCGATAACGCCGCCCGCGGCCGACCGCTCGGCGGAAGCGTTGGTCAGCTCATAGGCCTGATCGACGGTCAAGTCCGGTAGGCCTTCCATCTCCAGGATGCGGCCGTTAAAAATGTTCTTCTTGCCCTTTTTGACAACCGTGAGCAGGCCTTCTTTGATGGCGAAATACGGGATAGCGTTGACGATGTCACGGATGGTTACCCCCGGTTGACGCGTTCCCTTGAATCGGACAAGGACCGACTCCGGCATATCCAGGGGCATGAACCCGAGGGTGCCGGCAAAGGCGACGAGCCCGGACCCGGCCGGGAAGCTCAGCCCGATGGGAAAGCGGGTGTGCGAATCGCCGCCCGTCCCCAGCGTGTCAGGCAGGATGAGACGGTTGAGCCAGGAGTGAATGATCCCGTCTCCCGGCTTGAGGGCGACGCCCTTGCGGGCGATGATGAACTTCGGCAGGCTCTGGTGCATCCTCACGTCGGCCGGCTTGGGGTAGGCCGCGGTATGGCAGAACGACTGCATGAAAAGGTCGGTCTGGAACTCGAGGCAGGCCAGCTCCTTGAGTTCGTCTGCGGTCATCGGCCCCGTCGTGTCCTGGGAACCCACAGTCGTCATCTTGGGCTCGCAGGCCGTGCCGGGGAGGACACCTTTGACCCCGCAAGCTTTCCCCACGATCTTCTGCGCCTGGGAGTATCCCTGGCGGGCTTTGGGCTGAGGATTGTCAGGGGGGACAAAAAACGTCGCCGCGCCGAGGCCGAGGGCCTGACGCGACTTGTTCGTCAGGTTGCGGCCGATGATGAGGTTCAGCCTGCCGCCGGCGCGGAACTCATCGCGGAGTGTGGGCGGCTTGAACTCGAACCGGGCGATGACCTCGCCGGGCTCATTGCGGATCTCGCCGCTTCTGG
>DAIPLF010000208.1:0-4560 GCA_036769375.1 Candidatus Aminicenantota bacterium
ATTTCGAAGTCCATAGGGAAGATCCTTTCTTCGACCGGAATTACAACCTGTGCATCCTTTGCGCCCGCTGCGTCCGGGTTTGTGCCGAGGTGAGAGGGGCGGCGGCGGTCACCGTCATCTTCAGGGGTCCCCAAGCGGCCATAGGGACCGCCTTGGACCGGCCGCTTCTCGAGTCCGGATGTCAGTTCTGCGGGGCCTGCGTCGATGTCTGCCCGACCGGAGCTCTCACTGAGCGCGCTCTGAAGGGGGAGAGCTTGCCCGACGAAACCCGGAGCACGGTCTGTCCTCTCTGCAGCGTCGGCTGCACCCTCGAGGTCGGGTTAAGAAAAGGACGGATCATCGGCTCCTACCCCAAAGCCGAGAACTCTGTGAATGATGGACAGGCCTGCGTCAAGGGGCGCTTCCTCCTTCGGGATGTCGTTCACACTCCGAAGCGGGTCCTCCGGCCGATGCTCCGCCGGAACGGCGAGCTCATAGAGGTGAGTTGGGACGAAGCTCTGGACAGTGCGGCCCAGAGGCTTGCGTCCAAGCAGGAGCGCGGCCCCGCTCTTGTCGTCTCCTCCCAGCTTTCTCTGGAAGACCAGTACATCGCCGGCAAGTTCGCCCGGGATCTCTTTAAAACCGAGCCGGTGCTCGACTCCCTGGTCCCAGCGGTGCCCTCCGCCTATCGGCAGGCACTCCAGACGTGGGGGATTTCTCCTCAGATCAATCTCGAGCCCCCTTCGCTCGCTACGGCTGGAGTCATCCTGGCGTCGGGAGCTGATATTTCCTTATCTCACCCCGTGCTCTCTGTAAATATCCTCAAAGCGGTCCAGAAGGGGGCCAAGCTCATCGTCTGGAATCCCGAAGGATCGTTCCTCGACCGCTGGGCGACAATCTCATTGAGGACGAAGCCCGGAAGCGAGCTGGCGGTCCTCGATTATCTCAGCCACTGGTTCCTCGAACGCCGGCCAAAAGACCTCTGGGCCTCGATCCCGGGAGGGGAAGAGCTGAAAGCATCTCTGGAGAAGGCGGATCCCTCTGCCGCCGCCTCCTCGGCCGGGCTTTCCCTGGAGGAGCTCCGCTCCGTCGGAGATCTTCTCGACGAAGTCCGGCCAGGGATCTTTTTTTGCGGACCGGGGCTTCTGGGGCGGCCCGATGCAGACGTTATCTCCAGGATGCTCTGGAATATCGCCCAGCTTGTCGGGGCCAGGGTCATTCCGCTGGCCGCAGAGAATAACGGGAGGGGGGCCAGCGAGCTCTTTCCGTCCGCCGGGTCGGCCGTCTCGTCCATTGCCCAGATCGTCAGGGGCCTAGAGGAAAGCAGGTTCGGCTCTCTGTATCTGGCCGGGACGTTCCCCGCAGTAAAGGAGGGCCTTCCAGATTTCGTCATCGTGCAGGACTGCTATCGGGGTATCTACCACGGGCAGGCCGATGTCATCCTGCCCGCTGCCTCCTGGGCCGAATCCGAAGGGACCTTCATCAACGTCGAGGGAAGGATCCAGAAATACAAGAGACTCATCGAACCCCTGGGTGAGTCCAGGCCGGACTGGTGGATCTTTTGCCGGCTCGCCGAGAGGCTGGGAAGCAAGGATTTCGTCTACGAGGACTCCGCCGAGATCGACGAGGAGATGAGCCGGATGCTGCCCGCACTCCACGAGGTTTCTTCCCATCATCAAAAGAAGGGCCGGCCGTCTTTCGTGCGGGAGGACAGGAAAGCCGTATCCCGGCTTATCGCGCTCGAGCCCAGCGCCGGGGCACGGGAGATTGGTCCGGGTTCTCCAGCCTCTGAGGGTTGGCTGGACATTTCCGATTACTACCGCGGTCTGAACCTCTGCGAAGAGGTCAAAGGATTGAGAAGATTGCGGGAAAGAACGAGGCTTGGCAACAGAAGCCAAGAAGGATAGAGAGGAGCATCATGGCCAAGGTCCTGCGCCGAGAGCGGCTGGTGCCCAACATCCATCTGCTTGAGGTCCATGCGCCCGAGGTGGCCCGCAAATGCCGTCCCGGCCAGTTTGTCATCGTCATGTCTGATGAACGGGGAGAGAGGATCCCGCTGACAATCGCCGATTGGGATGCCAAGCGGGGGTCGGTCACTTCGGTATTCATGCTGGTCGGCACGAGCACACAGAAGCTGTCCCTGCTCAAGCCGGGCGATGAGCTCCCCGTCTATGTCGGTCCTCTCGGGCGGCCTTCGGATATTCAGGATTTTGGGACGGTGGTCTGTGCCGGCGGGTGCTTCGGCATAGCGGCCATCTATCCGATTGCCCGGGCTCTCAAGCAGGCCGGAAACCGCGTTCTCACGCTCATCGACGTCAAGGCCAGCTACCTCTTCTACTGGGAGGATAAGCTGAAGAAGGTCAGCGACCGGCTTTTTGTCTCGGCGCGGGACAGCCGCTACAATTCCAAAGAATACATCCCCTACAAGCTCGATTTTCTGCTCAAGGAAGAGAAGAAGGTCGACCGGGTCGTGGCCATCGGCTGCACCTATTTGATGTACCGCTGCGCCGAGGCCACCCGGCCGGCCGGAGTGAAGACCATGGTGAGTCTCAATCCCATCATGGTCGACGGGACGGGCATGTGCGGCGCCTGCCGGGTCACGGTTGACGGAAAAACCAAGTTCGCCTGTGTGGATGGACCCGATTTCGACGGCCACACCATCGATTGGCCGGAGCTTTTTGCCCGCCGCAAGTCCTATTTTGATGATGAGGTGAAATCGCTTTGCGCCTTCGAGAGGGAGCGGTTCTCCTGATAGAGATGGAGACCTACGAGTCCCGAAGATGACTGAAAAAAAAGAAATCCCGGCCGAGCTCAAGGAAAGGCTCAAAGCCGGGTACGAAGAGGAATGGAGGAAAGAGCTGCGGAAGTCCATCCCGCTCAAGGAGAGGATGAAGATCCCCCGCCAGAAGATGCCCGAGCGCAAGCCCCAGGAGCGGAACCGGGACTTCGGGGAGGTAAACAGAGGACTGGAAAAAGAAGCGGCCTCTCTGGAGGCCAAGAGGTGCTGGGACTGCGCCAACCCCGGATGCGTGTCCGGGTGCCCGGTGTCCATTGACATCCCGAGCTTCATTAAGCTCATCGAGAAAGGCGACCTCGTGGCCAGCATCCGCAAGATCAAGGAGACGAACAGCCTGCCCGCCATCTGCGGCCGCGTTTGCCCTCAGGAGACGCAATGCGAGATCGTCTGCAACTTGAGGAAGGCGACCGGCATCCCAGTGGCCATAGGCAACCTGGAGCGATTCATCTCGGATTTCGAGCGCCGGGAAGGCCGGGTGTTCCTCCCCGAGATCCCCCCCTCGACCGGCAAGAAGGTGGCGGTTATCGGCGCCGGCCCGGCCGGGCTGACGGTGGCCGGCGAGCTGGCCAAGAAGGGCCACCGGGTGACCATCTTCGAGGCGCTCCATATCGCCGGCGGGGTGCTCGTCTACGGCATTCCCGAGTTCCGTCTTCCCAAGGCCATCCTCAAGGCCGAGGTCGATTACCTCCAGAAGCTGGGAGTCGAGCTGAGGATGAGCTTCGTCGTGGGAAAAACGGCTACGCTGGAGGACCTGAAGAAAGAGGGCTTTGATGCCTTCTTCATCGGCACCGGCGCCGGACTGCCCAACTTCATGCGCATCCCGGGCGAGAACCTCGTGGGCGTCTACTCGGCCAATGAGTACCTGACCCGGGTGAACCTGATGCGGGCTTACGAGTTTCCCGTATACGACACTCCGGTCGTCCGGGGAAAACGCGCGGCCGTCATAGGCGGCGGGAACGTGGCCATGGATTCCGTCCGGACGGCCAAAAGGCTCGGGGCGGAAATGGCGGCGATCATCTATCGGCGGTCCCGCCAGGAGATGCCCGCCCGGGAAGAAGAGGTCAAGCATGCCGAGGAGGAAGGGATCGAGTTCCACCTCCTGACCACTCCGCTTCGCTATTTCGGGGACGAGCAGGGGCGGGTCAAGGCCATGGAATGCCTGAAGATGGAGCTCGGGGAGCCCGATGCCTCGGGACGGCGCAAGCCGGTGCCCATCCCCGGCTCCGAGTTCATCACCGAAGTGGACCTGGTCGTCGTGGCCATCGGCCAGAGCCCCAATCCGTTGATGGCTCAGACAACACCGGAGCTTAGGGTGGGGAAATGGGGCAACCTGGAGGTCGACTGGAAGACGATGGGGACGAGCGTCCCCGGCGTCTTTGCCGGCGGGGATATCGTCCGGGGTGGAGCCACGGTCATCCTGGCAATGGGAGATGGCCGGCTGGCCGCTGCGGAGATGGATAGATGTCTGAAGAACGGGCAAAAATGAGGCCTATCGCCTCAGCTTAAATGGAGGATTCAAATGAGTTGGGTCGATGATTACAAAAAGAAACTGGTGTGCGTTGAAGAGGCCGTCGCCGACGTCAAGATCGGGGACCGTGTCTATATCAGCGGGAACGCAGCCACTCCTTATGCGCTGATGAAAGCCTTGGCTGCTCAAAAGGATGTGCTCAAGGACGTGGAACTCGTTCATGTCCTTCTGCTGGGCGACGATCCCTTGTCCAAACCGGACATGGAGGGCCACTTCCGGCACAATTCGCTGTTCGTCGGCCCGGCCGACCGCAAGG
>DAIPLF010000209.1:0-4538 GCA_036769375.1 Candidatus Aminicenantota bacterium
TGATCATCCTTCTCCTGGCCATGGTGATCGTCTATTTCCTGTATTTCGCCAAGGCCGGGAAAAAGAGCTATATCGAGGGCGCGCTGGATGCCAACGAGAGAATGCGGGCAGAACTCACTCAGGTGAACATGGGGACCATGCAGAAGGCGATCGATTATTTTATCGCCTCAGAGGGAGAGGCTCCGGCAGACCTGAGAACGCTCTTCGCTGCCCGGCTGTTCACGGGCGACCCCTCCGACGGCTGGGGCACCCCGCTCAAGTATGAGCGGCTGTCAGAGTCGACCTATCGCCTGGCCGCTGCCGGAAAAGACAGGACCTTCGGCACCGAAGACGATATCGTCTGGGAACGCTGAGCTTAATCAGTGAAGCGATCGGATAGGCGGGAGGCCCCTTTGTTTTCGGACCCCAGCCCCAGGCATTTCGCGTAGAGCCTGAGTCCCTCCAGAAGCTTTTCTTTATGGGGAGAGGACGGCAAGTCTTCTTTTTCCAGCAATTCGATGCGCTCCAGGCTGATCCCGCAGCGCGCCGCGATCTCCTCCCGAGAAAGGCCCCTTCTCTCCCTGACTTTTTTGAGATAGTCGCCATAATAATAGAAATCCCGGGGCAGCCTTTGCGGCTCAAGTCCGTTCTTGCCCTGTTCGCGGCCATCCCGTCCGCGCCAGCGGCGACTCAACGCGGCCTTGAACTTGTCAAATAAGCTCTCTCCCTCCTCGGTGCCTTCGATCTCGAGCTTCCTGGTCGACCGGCGCAATGAGGCCCTCTGCTGGAACTCGGGACGCCCGTGAAGGACGAGAAGGTCGTAGGTCTTTTTCTTCTCCGGGTCACGCAGGGTCTGGAAAGCCTCTTCGATCCTGTCCAGAATAACCCCCCGTTCCGTGTGTCCGAGCGCCCCATAGGAGGCCACGCTTTCCTCATGATATGTGGCCACGGCCAGGAGATAGGCGTTTTCGATGTCTTTCGGGGAGGCGTCAAAGCGCAGGTTCAGGAGCTCATAGAAGTCCATCTCCCCGATCTTCTTGATCATCATTCAAACCTGAGGCGGCCGTCCCTCCTGTGGCCCGACAGGCTGGGATTCCAGGGACAGCCTTTCTGCCATCAGCCGGATCGACTGGGAGACGGCGCTATCCGGATACTCGATTATGAACGGCGAAAAGCTCCGCAAGCTCCAGTGAACCCTCTCGTCATAAGGGATCGTCCCCAGGAGGTCCATGTCGATAAGGAAGTACTTGCGCACAACGTCAACAATGGACCGGCCGAGATGCCCGTCCTTTCTGTCCCTTGCCTTGTTAACGACAAGGTAAACCTTGAAACTGCGGAGGGCCGCCGTAAGGACTTGGCCGGCCGAGGCGTCGCTGGCGGTCAGGTTTTCCATGAATGTCATCAGCGTTGTGGAGGCGTGCTCGAGCCCTTGGCTGACCTTCGTCTCAAAATCCTGGACGCCAAAATACCGGGCGTATGCCCTCAAGACCCGCAGGGCGCAGGATTTTAGGAAAAGGTAGGCATTTTCGACCGCTGTCGGTTCGGGAGTGACAACGAGGATGCCGGGGCTGGCGGTCATAAAAAGGTCGAGGGTGTTATAGGCACTGCCCGTTCCCAGGTCGATGACAACTCCTTTCGCCGGCAGGCCCTTGATCTGACGGATCAGCTTCAGCTTCCGGTAGTGGTTGAGGTTGGCCAGGAAGAGCGTGTTATCGCTCCCCCGGATGAGGCGCAGTCCCGGGAAGGAAGTCGGCATGGCAATTTCTTCCAGGCTGCCGACTTCGTTCCTGATGAAATCCCCGAGGTCGCGTCCGTTTTCCCGGACCCCAAGAAGGGTATGCAGGTTGGGACCTCCGAGGTCGGCGTCGACGGCGACGATATCCCCCCTTTCGGCGCTCAAGGCGATGGCCAGGCCGGCCGAGAGGAAGGTTTTGCCCGTTCCTCCTTTGCCGCCGCCAATTGCCCAAATGGCCGCTGGGATCTTTGAATATTCAGACATGGGGTCAACGGGTCTCTGTATAAACCAAAGAAAATCCATTCTAGCACAGCCGGCCGCGAATTTAAACATTCCCTTGCCAAGAATTGAAATTTTTGCGCATTTCTGCTATCCTACGTTCCCGTCTATCAAGGAACAAAAGAGGAGAGGACAATCCCATTAAAAGAACTGGGCAATGTCGACAGCAAATACCGATTTGTGATCGTCGCCTCGAAGAGGGCCAAAGAGCTTCTTAAGGGCGCCAAGTCGCGCCTCAAGTCAAAATCACGCAACCCCATCCGCATCGCCCAGAACGAGGTCAAGCTGGGGCTCGTCGAATTCGAGATTCTGAAGGGCAAAAAAGAAGAAGTTCCGGAGACTGAGGACCGCGTCTTCCTGAGCGAGGAGGCGGTTGTTGAGCTCGAAGAAGAGGGCGCGGGCGGAGCTGAGGCAGCGGTCCCGGGCGATGAAGCAGAAGCCGGCGCCGAAGAAGGGGCCGAATTCTCCGAGGAGTTCGAGCCGGCAGAAGGACTGGAAGAAGAAAAGGGCGAAGAAGAGGAAGAGGGCTAGCCCTTTATTCCCCGGTCCAGCAAGATCTGAATATAGTCCTGCTTGATCATTTCCGCCGAGGTGAAGCCCAGCGTCCGTGCGTACCTGACGATATCACTTTTCTCGCCTTCAAACTCGCAGAAGGCGCCCGCCTGCGTTTCATCGAGCGAGATCCGCAGACGGCCCCGGCGAAAAACCGTTCTGTGCTTCTTGTATCGAAAGACGGCCACGAAACCCAATCCCCGCAGGATACGGCGCAGGGACTTTTCGTTCCGGACCTCGGTCTCGTGTTCCTCGCGGACCTTGAACCGCCGGGATTTCTGGGGCGCTCCCTTGTAGGTCAGGAAGGTTTTGCGGCCGGCCCGGCGCAGCCGCAGGGCGCATTTTTTGGCGGTCAGAACCCGCGAGCGGAGGTCGAACAGAGTGTTCTCTTCGGAATAGCGTTCCTTTTCGAGCTTGGCGCCTGACCGGAGAATGGCCTCGCGCACGGCGGCCACGTTCTTTACCGGGACTTTGACTTCGATCTCGAGCAAGAGGGATCCCCGCCTCTAGCTGTCCCTGCGCAGGACAAACTCGGCCAGAAGGCTGAGCGCCTCGCGGTATGCGGATTCGGGGAACCCGGAGACGACCTCTCTGGCCCGAAGGGAGAATTCCTCCGCCTTCCGGTGTGCTGCGTCCAGCGCCCCGTTGGCCTTGATGATGTCCAGGATCTCACCTTTGGAGCGCCGGTCCAGCTTTTTGCTTTCGAGCAGGGTTCTCAATCGCTTGCCGCCTTCGGGCCCGTCACGGCGAAGGGCATAGATCAAGGGCAGGGTGATGCGACCCTCGCTCAAATCGGCCAGAACGGGCTTGCCCAGCCGCTTTTCCTCGCCTTGGAAATCAAGCAGATCATCGGTCACCTGGAAGGCCAGGCCCAGGTTGCGGCCGTATTCGACGAGCCGGGCTTCCTCCTCCGGCGTCGCCCGGCTCAGGACCCCCCCGATCTGACAGGCGGCAGCAAAGAGCGAAGCCGTCTTCTTGTCAATGATGTCGATGTAGTCCCGCTCGGCGGTCTCCAGCTTGCCGCTCAAATGATATTCAGTCAACTCGCCCTCGATCATCCGGGCGGAGACGTCTGTAAGGATCCGGATCACCTCGGGATGGGCGCTTTCCTGGGAAAGGCCGATCGTCCTGATGTAGAGGTAATCACCCAGGAGGACGGATATGTTGGGGCCCCAGCGGGCATGGACAGTATCGCTTCCCCTTCTGAGGTCGGCGTTGTCGATGATATCGTCATGGATCAGGCTGGCCGTGTGGATGAACTCGACCAGCCCGGCCATGAAGATATGCTCGTCTCCCCGGTAGTTGAGCATCTTGGAGCAGAGGATGAGAAGCGCCGGCCGGATGCGTTTGCCCTTCTTCTGGAAGAGATAGGTGCTGATCTCTGAGATCAGCCGGTTGGGCGATGAGGAAAAGATCTTGAGGCTCTCTTCGACCCGTTCGAGCTCATCCTGAATATGGTTGTAGACATCGTGGAGGTCTTTCCTGCTCCTGAGCAGGTCGCGAGCTTTCTGAGGAACCTGGTTTCTCATCTGTAGTTGGCGAATTCCATGTGGATGCCGAGATCCTGTCCCCTCAAGAAACCCATGACCTCTTGCAGAGTGTCGATCTTGGGGGAGAAAATACGGACCTGGTCCCCCTGAATGGCGGCCTGGGCCTTGAACTTCTGCTGCTTCAGCAGCTTGACAATCTCCCGGGCCTTCTCCATGGGGATCCCGACCTGGAAATGGACTTCCTGCTTGGCCGTCCGGTTGGGCCCGTCCTCGACTTTCTGGTACTGAACCGCGCGGAGGGGGATGTGCCTCTTGACCATCTTCTGCTCCAGGACTTCGACCAGGCTGCGAAGTTTGGTGCCGTCCTCGGCGATCAGGATCAGCTTGTCTTTTTCCTGGATGATCTCAGCCCGGCTGTGCTTGAAGTCGAACCGGTTGGTGATCTCCTTGAGGGCGATGTGGACGGCGTTCGAGACCTCTTGCCAGTCGATCTTGGAGACGAT
>DAIPLF010000210.1:0-4531 GCA_036769375.1 Candidatus Aminicenantota bacterium
CCCTATTCTGAGGGTCGATCTGAAGAGCCGTTTTTAAATTCGCCTGGGCTTGCGCGAAGTCCCCTTGCCAGAGATAGACGCGGCCAAGGCGGAAATGGATGTCCGCGTTGGCGGGCTCATTTTTTTGAACCCGGCCGTAGAGGGCCAGGGCTGAGGCATAGTCCCCTTGCCAGGAGGCGACCTCGGCCAACCCGGTTAGGGCCTCGCTGTTCTCCGGGCTCAGCCGGAGCACTTCATGGTATCCGGACTCCGCCGCCGCGTAATCATGCTTCCAAGCTCTTACCCGGGCCCGGAAAAGAAGCACATCGAGGTTCTCAGGGTGGGCGAGGGCCAGGTCGTCGAGCACGCGGAGGGCTTCGTCCCAACGTCCGGCAAACGCATAAGCCCGGCCGAGGAGAAAGTTCAGCTCATAGTCTGTATGGTCCCGCCGGAGGCCCTCCAGACAGAGCCGGACTGCCTCCTCATTGTTTCCCGACCGGATCGCGGCCGCGGCCTTCTCCCGGATGTCACACTGTCCCCACGCACAGCTGAGGACGACCGGCAAGGCCAGGGCAAACCCGACGATCCGCCTGACCATCGGCCTTATGTCCATGTCCTATCCCGCCTGTGCAAAGCCCTTCTTTTGCATGGCCCCCCATTCCTTCTTCCCTTTATAGAAATCGAAAAAGGAGAGCACCCGGACGATGGTCAGCCATTGGCGGTAGAGAACGTTTTCGAGCACGCTGAACAGCGTCAAGATCAGGATGTCCTGGATACGGGGATAGCGTCCGCTGGAGTATTCCTCCAGCAACAGGGAGAGGAGAGACAGGAGAGTGCCCAGCACAACGGCGAAGAGAAAGAAGAACAGGATGAACCAGGTGTTCACGAGCCCGAGGGCGATACAGGCCGCAAAGATGACATACCCCAGAAACTCAATGAAGGGTCCCAGCATCTCGAAGACGAAGTAAAAAGGCAGGGCGAAGAGCCCGGTGACGCCATAGCGCCGGTTGAAGAGCATGGCTTTGTTGTAGCGCAGCGTTTCGAGAAGCCCCCGGTGCCACCGGTTCCTTTGACGGGACAGCGACCTCAGCGTCTCTGGAGCCTGAGTCCAGCAGATGGGGTCGGGGACGAACCGGACCTCGTAAGGCCTCTTCATGTCGTGGAGATGACGCCTCATCCGGACGATGAGGTCCATATCCTCGCCGATGGTCCGTGTCCGGTAGCCGCCGCACTGGAGTGCGGTGTCCTTGCGGAAAAGGCCGAAGGCTCCGGAGACGATCAGCATGCTTTTGAGCATGCTCATGCCGATCCGGGCCCCCAGGAAAGCCCGGAAATACTCGATGACCTGGAAGCGGGCCAAAGCGTTGCGCGGCAGCCGAACTTCCTGCACTTGGCCGTTCTTGACCGTGCAGCCGTTGATCAACCGGATGATCCCGCCGGCCGCGACGGTCTTCTCAGGGTCTTCCAGGAAGGGGCGGACCATCTTGAGCAGGGCGTCCTTCTCGAGGAGCGAATCGCCGTCCACGGCGCAAAACAGGGGATAACGGGAGACGTTCAAGCCGGCGTTCAGGGCGTCCGCCTTTTTCCCGTTCACCTTGTCGACGACAATGAGCTTAGGATATGCCCGCGACGTATAGATCCCTTTGACGGGCTTGTGGTCGACGACTTTACGGAAGACCCGCCGGCTCCTTTCTAGCTGAAAAGACTCGATCAACGTGTCCAGGGTCCGGTCGGCCGAACCGTCGTTGACAACGATGACTTCAAAGGCGGGATATTCCAGAGAAAGCAGCGCCCGGACGCTATCGACGATGGTCTTCTCATCATCATGGGCCGGAGCGATGATGGAGATGGGTTTGACCAGCGGCAGCCGGAAAATCTCCTTGAAGCTGACAAATCGGGTCAGTTCGCGGTGACGGAAGAGGCCGATGAGCGAGAGGACGATGAAGAACAGATAGAAGGCATTGATCAGAAAAAAATAGACCAGGATGATGACGTTGAGCGCCTGCAGGCCGAGATGGAGGACTTCGCTCATGACTTTAGGACGCCTCCCCCGGGATGATCAGGTCATTTAAGACCATGTTCGACATATCGCGGGCATACTTGTCATCTTCCTGGCGGGCGATCTCTCTGAGCCTCAGCAGCCCCGCCTCTCCCAGCTCGGCCAAGCCGTAGCCGGCATTGTAGCGGACATGCCAGAAGGGGGAGAACAGGGATCCCGTCAGGATGTCCAGAGCTCCCAAATTCTTCATTTTCCCCAGGCTCTTGACCGCCTGGGCCTTCACCTCCCAGGCTGCGTCCGCTGAGAGGCCGACGAGGGTGTCTACCGTTTCGGGGATGAGAAGCTTCCCCAGGGTCCGGGCGACCCGGATGCGGATCTCTTTGTCCGGATGTCCGGCCAGAGCGACGATGTTCTCACAGAGGGTACGCAGAGGAATGGCGCCGACGAGCTCGACGAGAAGGCCAAGCTTGTCCACGGGCAGCGGCCTTTTCAAGAACTCCTTGATGAGCGGCTCGGTCCGGTTGCCCAGGCTGAACATGATGTTGAAATAGGCTGGGATCGTGCAGCCCGTGTCCTCCTGGAAGGCATTGAATATATGATTCAGCGTCTCCGGAGAAGGGATGCGGGACAGGGCGCTGATGACCGCCAGCTTGATGGCGGGCTTGTCTTTAAGGAGCCGGAAGAGCAAGTCACGCTCGGCCGGGTCGAAGAAGATGATAAAAAGGCGGATGCTCTGGAGCCGTTTGGCCGTCCTCCTTGACGTCAGACGCTTCAGGCAGAGGTCCTTGACCGCATGGTTGAAGATGACCCTGAGCTGGTCTCGCCCCTCACCGACAATGATATCCCCGAAATCGAGGAGGACCCTAGTCAGGACCGCAGGATGGCCCTTATGCTTCCGGGCCACCTGCAGCGAAAAGTCCGGGTTCAGCCGGGAGATCGCCTCCAGGACGTCTGTCTCTATCTGCCCATAGAGCCGGTCAAACCGGACCTTCTTCCGCTCGAGAACGAGCCGGCGGATAACGATGAAAGCGAACAGGGACACCGAGAAGATCAGCAGGAAAAGCAGGCTGTAGCCAGAGACGATGATCGAGGGAGTCATGATCCGGAGATGAGGTTCTTCTTGATCTTGGCCATCAGCAGCTGGGGGGAGAAGGGCTTGGTGATGTAATCTACGGCCCCGATCTCCAGCCCCTTAAGAATGTCGGCTTCCTCAGAAAGGGAGCTCAGGATGACCACGGGAATCTGGGCGTTCTCTTCGGTCTTGCGGTAGATCGACAGGAACTGAAAGCCGTTGAGATCGGGCATCATGATGTCGAGAAGGATAAGATCAGGGACTTCTTGGAAAGCCTTCTTCAACCCCTCGACTCCGGAGAGCGAAGTGCTGACCTGGTAGTTTTCTTTCTGCAGGAAATGGGAGATGACCTTGATGGTCGTGGGGTCGTCATCGACGACCAGGATCCTTTTGGCGCCGTTGGGGCCAGGCCGCGCGGCCGGATGTTCCTTCTTTTCCGCGGGGACCGGCAGCGAAGCCTCCAGAAGCTTCTTGATGATCAGCAGCTTTTCCAGCTCCTGGTCCAGCTCCCTCCTCCATTGCTCGTCGGGTTCGGGGCCGGGAGAGGCTCCCTCTCCGTTAGACGCGGCGGTCCCGGCGGCCGGGTTCTCCTGGCCGTTTTCCTTCAGGCTGAGGATGATGCTCTTCAGCTCCTTCACCTTGAGAAGCTCGGACAGAGCCGATCCCGTCAACTTCTCCAGTTTGGCCTTGACTTCGGTTGCGCAGCTGCGATGGAACTCCACTTCCTCCCGTATCTGGTCGACCATCCTGGCTACCTCCGCCCGGTCGAAAGCAAAGCAGACCTTCGGCTGGGGGGCCTTCTTGCCGGGCTTGGCGCGCCCTGGTTTGGCCCTCGCCGGCCGGGCGTTGGGGAGGGTCGCCGACGCTGTTTTATCCATTTATTCCGATTCCATTAGGCGGTCTTTTCGGCAGATCCTATTAAGCGACAGATATACTTGGAATTCCATCCTCTTTACCGGTGAATCCGGGGGGGATTTTCGTCCCGCCGTCTTCCCCGGGAGAGGCAGTGGTCGGTCACCGCGGGAGGTGGGGCGGAACGGTTCAGTGGCGGGTGTATTCTCTTTGCTCGTGGGTGTATTGATGGAAGCAGTTGCGGCCCGAGTCCTTGGCGTGGTACATGGCGATGTCGGCGTTCTTGATGAGGGTGTCCGCATCGTCCCCGTCATCGGGAAAAAGGGCCACTCCGATGCTGGCGGTGATGGGGATTTTCAGCTCGTCGAACTCGAACGGCTTGCTGAATGAGTGGAGGATCCGTTCGGCCACATTCTTGGCCACATCCGACAGGCGGATCTCGGGCAGCAGGAGAATGAATTCATCCCCTCCCCAGCGGGCGACGGTATCCCCCTTGCGGAACATGTTGACCAGACGGCCGGCCACGGCCTTGAGCAGCTGGTCGCCGATATTGTGGCCGTGGGTATCGTTGACCTTCTTGAATTCGTCCAGGTCGAGCATGATGATGGCCAGCTTCTGAAAATCCCTCT
>DAIPLF010000211.1:0-4529 GCA_036769375.1 Candidatus Aminicenantota bacterium
TGATCAAGGGATGGTTAGGATAAATGAACAGACTATTTTTTCTCAATCGTGAGGCTATGTCAAATCGCTTCTGACGGAGACGGAAGGCAGAAACTCAGAGAGCGCGCCGCAGCCGGAAGGGAGATGCAGCCCGTGCTCTTTGGTCCGGGCGCCAAGAGCGATCAGGACAACGCCGTAAGTCCTAAGCGCCTCCTCGGCCTGGACCCAGGTCAGGTTCTCAAGCTCTACGGAAACCCGGGCGGCCTGAAATGCGCCGGCGCCGCCGACTGGCTTTAAGAATAGCGCGGCCGCGACAAGCCCGAGCCAGACAAATTTCTGGGATCGATTGAAGGCAATCATCATTCTCATCCTTTAAACCCTGCGCGCGGAGACGGTCATCACCCCGTCAGAGCCAGGGAGAAAACATACCATCCGCCTCGAGCCGGAGTCAACCCTGTCAACGCAACACGGGGCGCCTAGGGTGTGCGCTTCCTAAGCCCGCTCTGGCCTCTTTTGAAAACCCTTCCCGTATGCCGCCAGGCCCCGTCCATCCAGGCCGGCCCGGCAACAAGGAACTCCTCCATGTCCCCATAGAAGGAATAAACATCCCTGCCAGAGTATTTCAGGAACCTGCGCTCCCGGCGGGAGGTGGCGTCGACCGAGAACATCGATTCTCCAGGGGCGTCAACGGCCAGGCCGAGGGCAGAAAACACGGTCGCCGGGATATCGGATACGGAAACCGGTGAGTCCGAAGTCTTTAGCTCTCCCCGGGCAGCCAACGGCTTGACCAGCATCAAAGGCAGCGCATTGATCCTGTAAGGCAGGTTTACGACCGTGCCCTTCTCGTCGACCGCCATGCCCGGCTGGAGGACGAAATCCTGTCCCTGAGATCCCGCTCCGTGATCGCCGAGGATGAAGATCAGAGAATTATCATAGATCCCCATCTGGCGAAGACGCTCCAAGGAAAGGGAGGTCAGCTTGAGACTTGCCGTCGCGGCTTTCCGGTAGTTCTCCCTATTGACTTCCATCTCGACATATTTGATGTTCTCGTCAAGGACGAGGGGTATGTGAGGGCCGCCGAGATGGTAGAACTTCAAGGCACCGGCATCGTCGCCGAGGGCAGATTCGGAATACATCGCTTCGACGAAGCGGACGTCCTGGCTTTTCTGGAAGGCGCTTTTCGAGAAAAGGCGACGTTTCTTGGCCCTGCTTCGGCCTGCCGGGAGGATCATCCTCGTGGTTTCGTCTCTTTGTTTGGGGCCGATCTTCCAAATCCTTCCGGGGAGCCGTGCAATGAACCAGTTCCGCTGGTTATAGACAACGCGTTTCAGGAAATGGGGCAGCGACCGGAAAAGAGAAAGGTCGAAGGTATAGGCGATATCACGAACTCGCTCGGTAAAGGGCACTCCGGTTACGATGTTGGAGACGGTGTCGCCCGAATAATAAATGCTATAGCTGATCTTGGGGAAAAGATCGACCCGCCAGCCGTTCGCTTTGAGGACCCGGGGGATGGAATTCCCCTCATAGGCCTCTCGCAGCCATTGCTCATAGGGCAGTGAGTTGTCGTAGTACCGGCCGGTCAACATCAAGGCCACCGAGAGCTCGGTGAAGGGATAGCCTCCCAGTGTATTCCGGAAACGAGTGAACCCCTCGAAGCCCCCGGCAAGCTCCGGGGATTCCCGGATGATCTCGTCAAAGAAGTCCGTTTGAAAAGTGTCAAGCACGATGATGACGACGTTTTGGCGCTTGGAAAAAAGGAATTGATTCCTGGCATCGATAGAAAATCTCTTGAAATTGGCCGTCTCGGGGTGACGCGAATAGAGTACGGCCCCATAGGCCAGCTGTATGACGAGCAGGAGAAGACAGGCCTTCCAGGCGTTCCTGACGACCCTGCGGGAGAAGACGAAGGCAGCCGCCAGGACCCCGAGCCAGATGGCCGTATCGACATAGCCGAAGCGGGCCATCTTCGACCAGGGAATATCCCTCCCGTCCAATGGCCCATAGTTCCAGAGAAGGAAATTCCCCTGCAGCCAGAGCAGGACGCCGACCGCGAAAATCAGCGACAGCCCTTTCTCATAGAACGCCGCTCCCAAAGCCTTAAGGCCGAGAAGAAGAGCGGCCAGGAGCAAAGCCAACGCCGCGGCAAGCAGGAGCCCAGCGAGGAAAAGATCTAGATAGCTGTTGGAAAACTCATTCACGTTGGTCAGATAGACCGTGCCTGGACCGAACACCAAGAGCGTCAGGCTGAAAAACGCGAGGACGGCTGCGGCGGTGCCCTTAGGGGCCGTTTTCTGGCCGGGACTTTGCGCTTTCATGCCGCTCCCCATAGTCTGGACATCGTCTGGACTCACGATTTTATCCCGCATTCAGCGTCAATTCAAGGGCATGGCTCTTATTGTTGTCGACGCGGTCAGGTGAAAGACCCCGGCCGGGCTGGATAAGTTCTCTGCCGGTGAGACTGGAACCTGTTAGAGACTGAGCCGGAGTGTAGTGAAGTTGACGGTTTCGGCCTGGGGGATGTCTTCGTTGTCACCAAGAGAATCTTCGATTCTCATCTGGATTTCCCCCCGGATTTTTGCCAGGGCCTTCTTATAGCTCGTCCCATGAGCTACACATCCCTGGAACTCCGGGCAGATGGCCACCCAGCCATTGCCGTTCCTGCCGATCACCACTGAAAACCGGTAATCGTCCATGTCTTATCTCCCCGCTATCTTTAGACGCATGTTTTGTGCCAAATTCCATTTAAAATGTTTTTAAGAACGAGCAGTTGTGGATCTTGACCGTGCCTCCGCCGCCGCGCTGCACCTCCCCTCTCAGGCAACAGACGGGCGGCTGTCCGAAGCTCAGGCAACGCTTCTCCCCCACCCCCTCGAGAAGCCCGGTCTCGTCCTCGAATAAATAAAAATACTTGCTGCCGTTGTTCGTATCCTTAAGACGGGCATCGACCACCCGCACCACGAGCTCCACCTGCTGTCCGGCGTAATTCCCCAGATCTTTGACCCGAAGCTCCGGCCTCTTCCCCTCGTACAGCTCGAGGGAGTCCGGCCCCGGGCTGAACCCCAGGGAGTCGACGAGCATCTTGGCCTTCTCGAGCGGGTTCATGTCCGCCACCTCCTCCATGTCCTCGACCCCCTGGAAATAGCGCAAAACCTGCCGCGTCCGGCGCGGCTCCAGGGAATCGAACACCCCGGCCTTGATGAGGGACAGGAGCTCGGCTCTTCCGAGATGGACCCGGGCCAGGAAATCCTCGACCGAGGCGAACTCGCTGTCCTTGCGCTCAGCGATGATCTTCTCTATCGTCTTGAGGGCTAACCCCTTGATCGACGTCAACCCGACGCGGATGTTCGGCCCTTCGACCTCAAACAGATGGCCACTCCGGTTGATATCGGGCCCCAGGAAGTTGATGCCGCGGCGTTTGGCCTCCTCGATATACTCGGTCAGCATATAGTACCCCCCGCCGGCGTTGAGCACGGCCGCCAGGTACGGCACAGTGTGATGGACCTTGAGGTAGACGGCCTGGTAGGCCATGGCGGCGTAGGAGGCGCTATGGGCCTTGTTGAAGGAGTAGGAGGAGAATTTCTCCATGGTCGTCCAGAGCTTCTCGGCCTCGGCGGCCGTGTAGCCCCGCTCCCGCGCTTCCCTGAAAAATCTCTCTTTGAGCGCCGCCCGGGTGCCGTTTTTTTTCTTGAGGGTCCGCCGCAGCAGGTCGCCCTCCTCAGGCGGCATCCCCGCCACCCGCTCCGCCACCTGCATCACCTGCTCTTCGTAGAGGAGAAGTCCTCCCGTCTCGGGGAGGACCTTCTCGAGGAGGGGCTCCCGAAAGGCCTGCCTCTTCTCGCGGGCGCGGAGAAGCGCCTCCTTCATCCCGCTCTCGGTCGGTCCGGGCCGGATGAGGGCCAGCGCCTGGGTCAGCTCGTAGACCGTCTCCGGCTTCATCCGGCGGAGGAGGTTCATCATGGCCGGGCTCTCCACCTGGAAGCAGCCGATGGTCTGGGCCGTCTGAAGCACCTTGTACGTCTTGGCGTCACCCGGCGGAATACTCCGGAGGTTGAGCCTCTCCTTGGTCTCGGAGATGGCCGCCAGCCCCCGCACCGAGAGCAGGTCGAGCTTGATGAGCTTCAGGTCCTCGACCGCGTCCCGGTCGAAGTGGCTCATGATGAGCCCCTTGGCCGACTCCTCGAGCGGGAGGTACCGGCTGGCCGGCGCGGGGGTGAGGATGACACCGCCGACATGGAGCGAGATCTCGGCGTAGACGCCTCCGAGCTCCGCGGCCATCTTCCAGACTTCGAGGTGGCCGGCGGCCGGCCTATCACGCCGCAAAAAATCGGGCTCGGCGAAATAGGGAATGCGGTTGCTCAACGACCGCGCCTCCTCTGGAGGGAGGCCGAAGGCCCGGGCCGTCTCGTAGAGAGCGGAGCGGGCGCGGTAGTTCTTCAGGCTGCAGACAAAGGCCCCTCCAGTTTTTTCACCCCGGCCGTACTTCTTCAGAACATAATTGAGGACCTCGTCGCGCCGGCGGGAGTCGAAATCCAGGTCGATGTCCGGCGGGT
>DAIPLF010000212.1:0-4514 GCA_036769375.1 Candidatus Aminicenantota bacterium
GGACAAACCCCACTCGACCTATCTCGTCTTTCTGGCCGCGGCTCCCTATGAGGTTGTCCCGGATAGACTCGGCTCCATTCCGATCAACTATTGGGTTTACCCCCAGCATGCGGCACACGCCCGCCGCACCTACGGAAAAACGCCGGAGATGATGGCGTATTTCAATTCTCTGTTCGGCTACGATTACCCCTGGGACAAGTACGACCAGGTCGAGGTCCCATTCGGCGGCGGAGCAGAAAGCACTTCGGCCACAGCCATGGGGGAACGGGTGATCGTCGACGAGCGCGCCGAGCTCGACTTCCCCAGCCTGGGGATCGTCTCCCACGAGCTGGCCCACCAATGGTGGGGAGATTTGGTCACGTTGAGGACATGGAGTGAGGCCTGGATCAATGAGAGCTTCGCCACCTATAGCGACTACCTCTACTTTGAGCACGCGCTCGGCCCGGAAGAGGGGGCGCTCAACCTGCTCAGCAAGAAAAATGCCTACCTCAAGGAAGCTCGGGAGCGATACATCCGGCCGATCGTCTTCGACAGGTACGACAGCCCGCCGGACGTTTTCGATTCCCACTCCTACCCAAAAGGCGCTTGTGTACTCCATATGCTCCGCTCTATTCTGGGCGATGACGCTTTCTTCCGGACCCTGAGCACCTTCCTCCATGAAAACAAATTCCGCGTGGCCGACACTCGCGATTTCATGAAGGCTGTAAAAGATATCACCGGCCTGAACCTGGACTGGTTCTTCGAGCAGTGGGTATACAAACCCGGCCATCCTGTCTTTGAAGTGAGTTCCGATTGGGATGCGGCGGCTGGCGCCGTCCGGCTTCGAGTTCGGCAGGTCCAAGAAACAGCGGAAGGCATACCGATTTACAGAATGCCGGTCAGGATCGGTATCACCGCCGAAGACGGCACCCGGGTCCATCAAGTCTGGATCGAGGGCGAGGATGAGCTCTTCGAATTACCCAGTTCCCTCCGGCCGCGTTTCGTACGCTTCGACGTAGGCGACATTCTCCTGAAAGAGCTGAATTTCCCAAGGCCGCTGGAGGGACTTGTGTCCGCGCTGAGGGAGGACGATGTCGTCGGCCGGATGGAGGCGGCCTCGGCTCTCGCCAGTTCGGCCAAAGAAAGCGGTGCGCGGCAAGCGCTCATGGTCGCGGCTGAAACGGACCTTTTCTGGGCAGTCCGGGAAAGCGCGCTGCACGCACTGGGCCAGGCGGCCGATAGGGCCCTGATTCCTTTTTTTCAAAAAAAATGCCGCGATCCCCATTCGCGGGTCCGGGCGGCCTCCCTCTCCACCCTCGGAGAATTCCGCGAGCGTCAGATGACGTCTTTTTTCATCCGCCACTTTCGGACGGAGCGAAGCTACCTGGCTCAGGCAGAGGCCCTCAAAGCATTGGGGAAAACCGATGACCCTGCGGCGAAAGCCTTTTTGAAAGAGGCGGAAAAAATCCCTTCTTTCCGGAACATCATCCGCGATGCCGCCCGTGAAGCACTAAGATCTTCAGGCGCGGGCCCCCGCCTGAACCTCACGGCTGCGACCTCATCTGCCGCAGCTTGCTCTTCCGGATCCCGTAGACAAAGTAGATGATCAACCCCACGGCCATCCAGCCCAGCAGCCGCATCCAGGTGTCCTTGGAAAGGCCGACCATCAGATAGAGACAGCAGAGGATACCCAGGGCGGGGACAAAGGGCACGCCGGGAGTCTTAAACGGCCTGGGGAGCTCGGGATGGGTGTACCGGAGGACGAGAACGCCGGCGCAGACGATGATAAACGCCAAGAGCGTGCCTATGCTTACCAGCTCGCCGACGATGCCGATCGGAAGGAGAGCCGCGGCGATCCCCACGGCCGTGCCTGTTACGATCGTTGTCACATAGGGCGTTCCGAACTTCCGATGGACCCTGGACGCCGCCTTGGGGAGCAGTCCGTCAGTGGCCATGGAGTAGAAGATCCGCGGCTGGCCCATAAGCTGGACGATCATGACCGAGATAAGCCCGACCACGGCCGCGATCTTGATCAGCGGCGATAGCCAGAGAACTCTCATGGCGTCTATGGCCACAGCGACCGGCGCCGGCACGTTGAGTTGCGTGTAGGGCACAACACCCGTTAGAACGAGGGAAAAAACGATGTATAGGGCTGTGCAGACGAAGAGACTTCCGAGGATTCCGCGGGGCATATCCTTCTGAGGGTTGCGCGCTTCCTGGGCGACCGTGGAGACCGCGTCAAAACCCAGGTAGGCGAAGAACATGACACCCGCTCCCCTCAAGATGCCGCTCAGCCCGAAGAAGCCGAACTGGCCCTGATTGGCCGGGATAAACGGCTTCCATAGTTCCGGCTTGATGAAGGTAAAGCCGACGCCGATGAAGATCAAGATTACGGCGATCTTGAGAAAGACGATCACGGCGTTGACGCTAGCCGACTCCTTTATCCCTCTGACAAGGAGAGTGGTGATCAGGGCGATGATAAAGAAGGCCGGAAGGTTGAACAGAGCGCCAGTGGACGACCAGGCGTGCTTCAGAGGGTCGAAAGCAATGGGAGCGTTGGCCAGAGCGAAAGGAAAGTTGACGCCCAGGTCCTTGAGGAAACTGACGATATAGCCGGACCAGCCGATGGCGACGGTGGTCGCTCCGACCGAATATTCGAGGATCAGATCCCAGCCGATGATCCAGGCGAAGAACTCCCCGAGTGTCGCGTAAGCATACGTGTAGGCGCTGCCGGCGATCGGGATGAGCGAAGCGAATTCGGCGTAGCACAGCCCGGCAAAGGAACAGGTCAACCCTGCCAGGACGAAAGAGAGAGTGACCGCCGGTCCGGCGTACTGAGCCGCCGCGTGCCCGGTTATGACGAATATCCCTGCGCCGACGATCGCTCCGATGCCAAGGAAGATCAGGTGCCAGGGGCCCAGCACTCGTTTCAGGCCGTGTTCCGTGCTCGAGGCTTCGGCCGAAAGGACGGCCAGGCTTTTTCTGGCCAGCAGCTTGTCCTTCATCAAGTTTTTCCTTCCTTCCTCGGGACGGTCCGCGGCTGGAGGTCAGATGGGAGGGGAGATTTGTACTCACGGCCTTTCTTGCGGGCCGTCCACTCCTCCCTCATCTTATTAACGACCTCGGGCTGAGCAAGGAAGTCAAGGCCCGAGGCAGCCATGACCTTGGCCGCCACGGCCAGGCACTTATGGGCGATCGACGTCCCGGAGCAGGCAACGGCCGACCAGTGGTGGCCCGGAGTCCCCAGCGGCGTAAAGGCCACACCCAGGTCCGTCGTCGGCGTCAGCCAACTCACCTCGGCTACGTCGGTGGACCCGCTCCCCCAACTTCTTTCGGGAAGAGAGAACGGCTCGAC
This sequence comes from Candidatus Aminicenantota bacterium, assembly GCA_036769375.1. Classification (GTDB taxonomy): domain Bacteria; phylum Acidobacteriota; class Aminicenantia; order Aminicenantales; family UBA8522; genus UBA8522. The sequence continues at coordinate 3,335 of DAIPLF010000212.1, forward strand.
CTTCGTGGTCAGACCCTTCTCTTCAAGGCCGAGGTTTTTCTGGATCTCTTTGGCAAAGGTCTGTTCGTCTCCGGTGAAAGCCGGGGCCCCGACGAGGAGGAGGTTGGCATAGACGACCTCTCCGCCGGCCCGGTTGGCCAGGGTCTCGTGGACGCCGCTCTTGAAATGGATCTTATAGGTCGTGCCGCTCATCTTGGCGGCGCCCTCTATGACTTGGAGCACCCGCTCGTAGTCCTTCTCGACGCTTTCCCGGTCGAGGTCGCGCACATAATACCAAGCCCGGGCATGGTCGGGAACGACGTTGGGCGCTCCGCCGCCTTCAAGGATCACATAGTGGATTCGGGCCGTAGGCTTAAGGTGCTCTCGCAGGAAGTTGAGGCCGATATCAGTGAGCTCGATCCCGTCCAGAGCGCTCCGCCCGTGCCAAGGATCACCGGCCGAGTGGGCCGTCCGCCCGAAGAACTCGACCTCGAATTGGTTGAGCGCATTGCTGGACCCGAGAGATACGCTGTTTTCATCGCCCGGATGCCATTGGATACAAAGGGAAAGGCCGTCGAAAACGCCGGCCCGAGCCATGAACACTTTGCCCTCGACCGTCTCTTCGGCCGGGCAGCCGAACACTTTGAGTGTGCCGGCGATGTTATGAAGCGCCATCACCTCTTTCACTGCTACGGCGGAGGCGACGCTGGCCACGCCGAAGATATTGTGCCCGCAGCCGTGGCCCGGAGCGCCCATGACCAGCGGCTTCTGGACGGTCGCCGCTTCTTGTGAGAGGCCGGGCAGGGCATCGTACTCAGCGAGGAAACCGATAACGGGCTGGCCGGAGCCATAGGTCCCGACAAAGGCGGTGGGTAGCCCAGCCGTTCCTTTCTCGACCCTAAAACCCGCTCGTTCAAGGTAGGATGTCAGGGCCTCGGCTGAGCGGTATTCCTCCATGGCGACTTCAGCGTTTTGCCAGATCTCATCGTTGAGCTTGGCGAGCTCCGGCATGGCCGCATCCACCCAGGCCAGCGCCTCTTTTTTGGGGGGCGTGAGCTTAGCCGGCTTGACTTTGATCAGGAGAGGATTCACCTCCTCGGCGGCCAAGAAAAGGCTGGCGGACGCAAGCAGCAACAGAGTCCCAAGGGTGGCATTTTTTTTCATCGGCGCTCCTTCAGTTTCGAGCCGGATTACGCTCCCT
>DAIPLF010000213.1:0-4497 GCA_036769375.1 Candidatus Aminicenantota bacterium
TTCACCTCATCAACTTTTGCCGCAAGCTGGCGGTTAACGCTATCTTCTTTCTCATCCCCCTCCATTTCTTGCAGCTGGGATTCAGGGGATGGGAAATCGGCATCGTGACCTCTCTCTACGCGTTTGCCCCGCTTTTCTTTTCCTTTCCCACGGGTTGGGCGAACGACCGGTTTTCCATCAAGGAAATCATCCATGGCGCCCTGGGTCTGTTCACCCTGATGCTCCTTATCCTCAGCCGGGTCCACAGCTTCCTCCCCGCGGCCGCGATCTTTCTTTTCCTCGGCCTGGCTAATAATGCCTTGGATGTTTCCATCAACAGCCTGTACTACAAGGACGAGACGGCGATCGATCAGAACAAAAAGTACAGCCGCCTTGTCTTCTGGCAGTCCCTGGGCGCGGCAGCCGGCCCCATCCTCGGGGGACTGATCGTGACCTCAGCCGGATTCTCCGTACTTTTTATCGCCTTTGCGGGCTTCCTGCTGGCCGTTCAAGCCTTTGTCCCGTCCCTGAATAGCATCCGCTTCGCTCCGGTCCCCCGCCAAGTCTATAGGGGCAGCCTGCTCCGGCCGAAGACGCTTCTTTTCTCCGCCATGATATTCGTCATCGGGCTTCACTGGGGGCTGGAGGGCACGGTCTACAGCCCCTTCCTCAGGCAGTACTTCAACCTCAGCACCTTATCGCTTTCCCTTTACATTTCTCTCTCCCTGCTGGCCCTGGCCTTCTCCCAATTCCTCATCGGCACCATTCCCTTTAACCTGAAAGTCAACAAGAGGCTCTTTTTTGTTTCCCTGTTCCTCTCAGGCGTTGGCCTGATCCTGATGGTCAACCATAGCCTGGCTCTGTCCTTCATCTTCCGGCTGGTTCACGAGGCCGGCGACGGCCTGCTGGGCGCGCTGGTTGTCCTCTTCATCTCCCGGCTTTTCGAAAAGCAAAGCATCGGCGGGAGCTCGGCCGTCCTGCAAACCGTGATGACCTGCGGGCACATGGTCGGGGCGCTCGTCTTCTCATCGCTGGGGTTCCGCTTCGGCCTGGTCTATCCGTTCCTCGTGGCGGGGGGACTGCTCATCGCCGATTCCGCTTTCAGCTTGTATTGTTTCCGCAAGGCCGAGTATTAATAGGAAGATAAACCCATGATCGCCACCTCCGGCCGCGATTTCGATATCATCCTCGTGAGCGGCGAGCCCTACGTCGACCATCCCCTTTCTGCGGCCGGCATCATCGCTCGTGTGCTCGATGCGGAGGGCTATAGGGTCGGGGTTGTCGGGCGGCCGGACTGGAAGGGGGACGCGGATTTCCTCAAGCTCGGCCGGCCGCTCCTGTACTTCGGGATAACCTCCGGCTCCATGGATAGCATGCTGGTCAACTACACGGCATTGAAGAGAGAGAGAGCCCGGGATCCTCATTTTCCCTACCACTCCGGGATCCCCGACCGAGCCGTCCTTGTGTACGCCAATAAGATCAAGCATCTTCACCCTGACTCGAAGATCGTCCTGGGCGGGATCGAGGCTTCGCTGCGGCGTTTCGCCCATTACGATTACTGGGAGAACAAGGTCCGGCGCAGCCTCCTCCTGGATTCCCGGGCGGATATCCTTGTTTACGGACCCGGCGAGAAGCAGGCCTTGGAGATCGCCCGCCGCTTGGGCAAAGATGAGGATCTCCTCGGAGTACCGGGCACGTGTATCGTCCGCCGGGAGCTTCCCGGCGGTTTTGAGGTCATCCCTTCGTACGAAGAGGTGAGTCAGGATCCGGCTAAATTCGGCGAGGCCCAGCGTCTTTTTTCCAACCGCCGGAGCCTCGCCCAGGCTCATGCCGGCCGCTTCGTGCTCCAGTATCCATTGCCGGAATATACGACCGCGGACCTGGATCGGATATACGGTCTTCCATTTTCCCGCAATGTCCCCCCTGACTATCCCGAGCTCGCTCTGGCCCGGTTCTCTGTCGTCACCCACCGCGGCTGCATCGGAGACTGCTCGTTCTGCTCACTGACTCTCCATCAGGGCGACCGGGTCGTCTCCCGGAGCGAGGAGTCCATCCTCGAAGAGATCCGGCGGCTGACCCGGCATCCCGAGTTCAAGGGATACATCGACGACCTGGGCGGGCCGACGGCCAACATGTACGGGATGGACTGCCCGACGGCCTGCCCTGAAGGAGAATGCCTGCCCTGCAAGAAGCTCGACCGCAGTCACAGCCGGCTCATCCGGTTGATGAAGCGGGCGCGGGCCGTTCCCGGAGTCAAGAAAGTCTTTGTTCGGAGCGGCATTCGCTACGATCTGGCTTTGGAGAGCAGCGAGTATCTCCGGGAGCTGTGCGCTCACCACGTCAGCGGGCGGCTCAAGATCGCCCCTGAGCATGTCTCGCCGCGTGTATTGCGCCTGATGAACAAAGGCCGGGACCGGAGCGAAGAGTTCCGCCGGCTCTTCAGGCAGTTCAGCCGGGGACGAAGGCAGGAACTCAAGGGCTATTACATAGTGGCGCATCCGGGGACATCGGAAAGGGAGGCCGGGGAGCTGGCCCGGCATCTCGAAAAACTCGAGCGGGAAGGGGAGAGGCCGGTCGAGGGAGTCCAGGTCTTCACGCCGACGCCCATGACCCGCTCGACCTGCATGTATCACACCGGGGTTGACCCGGTCACGGGTGAGCCGGTCTACGTGCCGCGCACCTTTGCCGAGAAGAAAGCCCAGAAACGGATGCTCGAGAAGATGTCTTAAGGAAAATCCTATATTTTTTTATTATTGGACTTGACAATTCCAAATATATATGTAAATTGGAATTATGTATCCCAGATTAGTTAAGCCGCCCCAGGCCAAGAGTTTCTTTCTCTTTGGTCCCCGCGGGACGGGCAAGACCACTTGGGTCCGCCGGACGTTTCCCCAGGCCGTCTACATCGACCTCCTCGAGGCTGAGCTTTTCACCCGGCTCACGGCGAACCCGCAGCGTCTCGAAAGCCTTGTCCCGAATGACCACAGGGACTGGGTCGTGATCGATGAGATTCAGAGAATTCCGGACCTGCTTTCCGAAGTCCATCGCCTGATTGAGGTCAGAGGATACAAATTTGCCTTGACCGGCTCGAGCGCCCGGAAACTCAGGCGCGGCGGGATCAACTTGCTGGGAGGGCGAGCGCGGACGCTGGCCATGCATCCGCTCTCGGCTGCGGAACTGGGTCGAGATTTCAATCTGGATCATTCGCTCCGCTTTGGACAGCTTCCCAGCGTTTCCTCTGATCCCGAGCCGGACAAATATCTCTCTGGCTATGTGAAGACATACCTCGAAGAGGAAGTCCGCCAGGAAGGGTTGACGAGAAACCTGGGTGGTTTTGCGCGATTCCTCGAGGCGGCTAGCTTTTCCCAGAGCTCCGTTCTTAACATCTCGGAAGTCGCCCGGGAATGCGCTGTGGAGCGGAAAGTGGTCGAGAGCTACTTCGGGATCCTTGAAGACCTCCTCATCGGCTATCGGCTCCCGGTTTTCTCAAAACGGGCTAAACGCCGCCTCGTCGCGCATCCGAAATTCTATTTCTTCGACACAGGCGTTTATCGGGCCTTGAGACCCAAAGGCCCTCTTGATTCGCCCGAGGAGATCGATGGCGCGGCCTGCAAAACCCTGCTCTTCCAGGAACTCATGGCCATCAATGATGCCCTCGACCTCGGCTACACACTCTTCTACTGGAGATCCGCTGCCCAACGCGAGGTCGATTTTGTCTTGTATGGAGCCAAGGGGCTTTTTGCCATAGAAATCAAGAGGACAGGCCGTATCGTTGGAACCTACCTTCGAGGCCTGCGGGCGTTTTTAAAGGACTATCCGATGGCAAAGGCTTATTTTTTCTATGGGGGTCGGCGTCGCCTTAGAGAGGGTTCTATTAGTATCCTTCCTATGGAAGCGGGTTTCCGGGAACTGCCAGAGATTCTCGCGGGGTCAAATTCACAAGGGTAGATTTCCAATAAAGACCAGTTTGAAGAAATCATGGTCAAAGTTCTATCCAGAATAGTCGAACATAGGAAGGGATCTATCTCTTTTCCTGCCATGGAGGGAGTTGGAGAAGGATCAGAAACGGCTGCTTGAGAAGAAAGGATCACCCTTCCGTTAGAATCCCTGGAGTTTCTCCGCCGGGACGAGACCGTCGGCCGTCCAGCCATAGTGAGCGTAATAGGCGTCCAGGATCTGGCGGTAATATTCCGGGTCGACGGCCCGGCCCTTGTGCGCCCCGGCCGTAAGCGGCACGGTCAGCTTGGGCGGCACGTAAGCGTCGTAAGAGCGGTCCCTGCCTTGGACGTTGTTGAAGCGCCGTTCGAGGTTCCAGATCCTCTCGCCGCAGGCGTTCATCGACTCTGCCGTGTACTCGATCCCTGTCAGGGCCTTATACAGACCGAGGAAAAGGTCCGTGGTGATGGACTCCGGGAAGAAATCGCACAGCCCCAGCGAGTCGACCAGCGCTTTTCCCTTTTGCCCCGAGGCGACGTACACGGCCAGCTTCTCCGCGCCCTCCAGCCCGCCCTCCTCGGC
>DAIPLF010000214.1:0-4487 GCA_036769375.1 Candidatus Aminicenantota bacterium
ACAAGCCCGAATACATGTACGGCCTGATCATGATCGGCCTGGCCCGCTGCATCGCGATGGTCATTGTCTGGAATGACCTGGCCCAGGGGGACCGGGAGTACGCGGCCGGTCTGGTCGCCTTCAACTCGATCTTCCAGGTGCTGTTCTTCTCGGTCTATGCCTATGTCTTCATCACCGTCTTCCCGACCTGGCTCGGACTCAAGGGGACAGCCGTCAACGTCACGATGCGCCAGATCGCCGAGAGCGTCTTCATCTACCTGGGCATTCCTTTCATCGCCGGCGTCGTGACGCGCTTCAGCCTGCTCAAGCTCAAGGGCCGGACTTGGTACGAGACGAAATTCATCCCCCGCATCAGCCCGGTGACGCTCATCGCGCTCCTTTTCACCATCATCGTCATGTTCTCGCTCAAGGGCGAGTTTATCGTCAAGATCCCGCTCGACGTTTTGCGAATCGCCATCCCGCTGCTCATTTATTTTGTCGTCATGTTCCTCGTCTCTTTCTTTCTCAGCCGGAAGGCGGGCGCGGATTATCCCAAGGCGGCCACGCTTTCTTTCACCGCGGCGAGCAACAACTTCGAGCTGGCCATCGCCGTGGCCGTGGCCGTGTTCGGCATCAACTCGGGCGAAGCCTTCGCCGCCGTCATCGGTCCGCTGGTCGAGGTGCCGGTGATGATCGGCCTGGTGAATGTCGCCCTGAAATTCAGGAAGAAATATTTCACCCCTAAGGGCAAAATCTCAGATTGATAAGCAAGCCGCTTTAGTCCAGCCAGTTTTCGATTTTGAGCCCTTTGATCCGGGCCTTGTTCGCATAGGGCCCGAAGCTCGTTTATGTCGGGCCAATTCTGGTAGAATACCTCCATGTGGGCCCAGAAGCAGATGACTCCGCCCCAGCGGGAATTCGTCAAGGTCATCCTTCTGGCCGCACTCGTCCTGCTTTTCCTCAGCATCATTTTCAGGAACCGGTGGCCGGCGGAGGGGGATCTTCTGCCCGAAGTATTCCAGGAACCCGTCCAGGAACCGGGAGGGCTCCCTTCCCCCTTTGACGTTGCCCAGAAGGGCTTCACCTACACGGTCTATCCCCAATTCGACTACGAGCTCTGGGGGATGGTCGTCTCTTCCCACTATGCCGGGTCCTTCCTCGATTACGCCCACGAGATGTGGAAGGACTACCTCAACATCAAGGACCTCTGCGTTATCTGGGGGAAGAACTTGGAAACAGGCGCTTTCCGGGAGATCAAGTTCTGGAGCCGGGATTTCACCTGTTACTATTCCTGGTCCAACCCGGAGACGGGCAGACAGTTCTCCCAGTCCCACGTCTCGAACAACCATCTCATAACCGGGGACCCTTTTTTGCGCAAGCTGATCAAGAGCGTCAAGCGCGGCGACCAGGTCCACCTGCAAGGCTGGCTGGCCAAGTACGGACACAAGGGATCGCAGGTGGTGCGGGGGACGAGCACGACCCGCAAAGACACAGGCGGCCAGGCCTGCGAGACGGTCTATGTCACCGAGTTCGAGATCCTCAAGAGGGCCAACCCGGGGTGGCGGGCGGTCCTCCCTGCTTCCCTGGCGGTCAGCGGAAGTGGTCTCCTTCTTTTATTCCTGTTCTGATCATCCGAAACAGGGGCATTCTTTGGTCCGGGCTGGAGCCGGGTCTCACCGTCTCAGGAGCCGGCGATTGTGCTATAATTCCCGCATGTTCATCGAGGGGAGACCATGAGAAAGAGAAACCGGACGCTTCAGCGCGGGCTTTATATCAGCCTGGTGTTTGCCTTCCTCTCTCCTTTGGTATCGGTAGCCCAGGAAGGCTTTATCCCGGGTTTTAAGATCGAGCGGGATGATCTGACCCTCGGGAGGCCGGCCCAGCCAGGCGCCTATTTCGACAAGGCCGGCCGAAGGTTCGCCATCCTCGGCTTGGAGAGCGGTCCGTTCGAGGCCTGGGCTTATCCTTTGAAGCTTCTCCGCAATTTTGAGTTTTCTTTCCTCTTGAAGAACAGCCCGCGGCCGATCGCGGCGAAAGAGCTCGTCCGGTCCATCGAGGTGACGCCGGCGGCCACGACGCTGACCTATGTCTTCCAGTCAATGACGGTAAGGGCGATCTTTGTTACGGCCATCGAGGATCCCGGAGCCGTCATCTTGCTCGACGTGGATTCCACCGAGCCGCTGACCATCGTGGCCGGCTTCCTACCGGTCCTGCAGCCGATGTGGCCGGCCGGGATCGGCGGACAATACGCCACCTGGGACGATGAACTCAAAGCCTATTTCATCTCGGAGCCGACAGGGAAGAACCATGGCCTCATCGGTTCGCCCGCTGCCGAGGGGATATCCTACACTCCGGCGCACATGCTATCCGATACCCCGAACGAATTCACCATCGCCATCCCTGACCCCCGGGCGGCCGAGGGCAAGCTCATCCCTGTTGTCCTGGCCGGAGGCAAAGGCACGCGTGAGGACATAAGGAAGATCTATGAGAGGTTAACCGCCGATCCCGCTTCTATCTATCTCGCCGCCCTCCAGCACTACCGCGACTTGCGGCAGAGGACTCTGAAGGTGCAGACGCCCGTCCAGAATCTGAACCTGGCCTTCGAATGGGCCAAGGTTTCTTACGATAACCTCCGGGTCAATAATCCTGACCTGGGCCGCGGCCTGGTGGCCGGCCTCGGCCTCTCGGGCAGCGGAGGCCGTCCCGGGTTCGGCTGGTTTTTCGGGACCGATGCCTACCTCAACTCCCTGAGCCTTTTGAGCTATGGTGATCTTGAGGCCGCCAAAGAAGCGCTCGCCTTTACCCAAAAATGGCAGCGGCAAGACGGCAAGATGGCCCATGAGCTCTCCCAGGCTGCCGGGTACATCGAGTGGTTCAGGGATTATCCCTACGGCTACATTCACGCGGACACGACACCTTACTATATTGCGGCCATGGACGAGTACTATGCGATGAGCGGCGACCTCGACTTCATCCGGCAGAGCTGGCCTTCCCTTGAAAGGGCTTTTGAGTGGTGCTTGACAATGGACGCCGACGGCGATGGCCTGATCGATAACTCCAAGGCTGGGCTGGGGGCCCTCGAGTTCGGCTCACTCACAGGGATCCAGACCGATATCTATCTTGCCGCGGTCTGGATACGCGCAGCCCAGGCGATGGAAAAACTGGCCCTGGCGACAGGTGAGCTAAAGCTGGCCAAAAATGCCGCTGCCGCCCATAAAGCGGCCCTGGCCGGATTCGAGGCCAGGTTCTGGGATAACGAGACCGGACATTATTCTTACGCCTTCAATGCCCAGGGCGAGCAAGTCAAGGAGCTCACCTCATGGTGCGCCGTGCCCCTGATGTGGGGCATCGGCCGGCCGGAACGGGCCGCCTGGACGCTGGAAAAGATGAACTCGGCCGATCTTACGACCTCCTGGGGTGTCAGGATTCTCACCCGTAAGAGTCCGCTTTACGAGCCGCTCAATTACAACTATGGGGCCGTCTGGCCTTTTCTCACGGGATACGTGGCCAGCGCTCTCTTTGAGCACGGTCAAGGGCTTCAGGGATACGGGCTTGTCCTGGCCAACGCGAGGCATCATTTCGACAACTCCTTGGGCTGCTCCACTGAGCTTTTCTCCGGCAGCCTGAATGTCTGGCCACAGGAGGCCGTTGCCCATCAGGGATTTTCTACGGGGGGCTTTGTCCTGCCCTTTGTCCGGGGGATGCTGGGACTTGGCGGGAATGCGGCCAGGAAAGAGATCGTCTTCCGGCCCCAGCTCCCGGCCGACTGGCCGGAAGTGACCATCGGGAAATTCCGTCTCGGCGGAGAGACGTTTGATTTTCACTACAAGCGGGCGGATACCAAGGTCTTATTCGAGGTCACCTCGCGTCCGGGGAATTCTTTCAAGCTCCATTTTTCTCCCGCCTTCGGCCTGGGAACAAGGATCCTGCGGATTCTCGTCAATGGTCAGGTGGTGAAGCCGGCGGCAAGTCCGGATTTCCAGACTTTCCGGCAGTCAGAACAGCCCCTATTGCCGCCTTTCGGTCTTAGCGGGCGTGAAGTCATTGAGTTCGAACTCGAGCCCACCGTCGAAATCCTTCCTCCGGTGATCGAATCCCAAGTCGGGGATTTTGACAAGGGGTTGAAGATCATCAAGTTAGAGCTCGCAGGCAAAGCCCTCAAAGCGGTCGTCGAGGGATTGGCCGGCGAGACCTATTGGCTGCGGATCACCCATGGAGAGCTTGTCCAGGATGTTGCCGGAGCTTCGGTCCTCGGCAACCGGGTCACCGTACAGCTCCCCGCGGGGAAGGAAGGCGAGTTCGTGCGCCGCGAGATCGTTCTGCGGCGGCAATAGGGGAAGACTCGTCCCTGGGGCTCCGATCGGCTCGCACCAGGCGGTTGTCAAGCGCAAACCTCTCCTATAATATAGAGCGCTGACAATGGACAAGAAGGCGCAGCTCTCCGCCTCGATCGTCGCCGGGCTGGCGGCTTTTCTGGCGCCCTTTATGGGTTCAGCGGTCAATATCGC
>DAIPLF010000215.1:0-4485 GCA_036769375.1 Candidatus Aminicenantota bacterium
TTGATAATAATTCAGGCTCATCTGCCGAAGACATTTTAGTTCATGTTCAGGGCTCTTAATTTTCCTCGCCAAGCCAATGGCCATGCTAAATTGGGCAATGGAATCTTGATGCAAACCCGATGCGCAGGCCTCCTTGCCCCGGACATAGGCATCATGGATCTTAATATAAGCGGTGCATTGCGCTTCCCTTTCCCTTAGACCGAGTTCTTGGCTCAGAGACAGCGCCTGGCGATAGAGTTTGTCCGAATCCTTAATCTTCCCAATGTCCCAGTTCAAAGTTCCCAGATCGATAAGGCAGATGAGCTGGGCCTGACGGTCATTGTTCATCCTAGCGAGGCGGAAAGCCTCTTCAAATGCCGCCATAGCCTGATAAAATTCACCCTGTTCGCGCAATGCATTCGCCTGTTTGACTTTGGCTTCGAATTCAGAAGGTGATTGAGAGCTCCCGGCAACCATTAGGCAGCACATCGCCAGAAACCCCGGGAGAAAAAAAGAGGAATGAGCTTTCCAGGTCTTGCGATCGGGCATTAATTACCTTGGCCGTCCCGTCAGAGGCAAAGAAATATAGTCTCCCCAAATAGCAAAGTCAACGACTCTGCTTTCTTTTCAAAAACGGCCTGACAAGAGAAGAAGACGCCTGTAACCGGGATGATTTTCTCATTCTCCGCTGCATTTTTTCCCGCTTCTGCTAGAATAGGCAAATCCTACCCATGGAGGTTCAGATGAAAAAGACATCGCCGATCATCATCCTCGCCGGGGTCTGCCTGACCATCACTCTCTTGAGCCTTCCCGCACTCTCCCAGGAACCGGTAGTCAAGCCAGCAATGCTGGACGAACCCATGCCGGACTTTGCCCTTCCCGCTTTTCAGGGGGGAAGCGTGTCCCTGTCCTCGCTCAAGGGAAAGAACGTCATGATCGTCTTCCCGCGGGGTTTCGCCGCAGAAGGTCGCTGGTGCACGATCTGTAATTATAAGTACGCTGATCTGATCGACGTTGAGAAGACCGAGCAGCTGAGGAAGAAATTCGACCTCGAGATCCTGTACGTCTTCCCCTACGGGAAGGAGACCGTCCAACAGTGGCTCGACGCCTTGCCGGAACAGCTAGATAAGATCAAGACCTGGAAGAACCCGCCCGAAGCCGACAGGCAAGACGAAAAGGTCAAAACCCGGATGGAGATGGCCCGCAAGGGCTTCCCCAAGGACCTGAGCGCCGAGAAAGGGAAAGTCCCGGTGCCATTCCCCGTCCTCATCGACGAGGACAAGAAGTTTACCAAGGGACTGGGCCTGTTCACCACCGAGTGGAGCGGGAGCAGGGCCGAACAGCTCATCCCCAGCGTATTTCTCGTCGACAAGCAGGGGATTCTCCGGTTCAAGTACATCGGCCAGAACACCTGGGACAGGCCGAGTTGGGAGTATATGAAGAAGGTCCTGGAGGTGACAACAGGGATGAAATAGCGCCCCGCCGCTGTGCGGCATTGGGTGCGCGGCTTCACTTGACCGAGGTCAGGGCGCCGTAAGTATAGTTTCTGAAGCGCTCAACGATGTCGTTGAGCAGTTCCTCTTTGCCGAGCTTCATTATCTTTTCCGGAGGGATCCTCTCCATAAAGGCCTCCTCGAACTCCTCGAGCGGCGCCCTGGCTGATTTCCGCCCTTTGAGCTTAAGGACAAGTTTCAGCTGCACGGAGTTCCTGGGGAGCGAGATAATATAATGAAAGCTGTCCACCCCTGAACCGGGAAAATTGAGCTGGATCCCGGCGGACTTCCCTCTCACCGTCCAGAACTTGCACTTGACCTTGTACTCCTTCATCTCTTCGGCCAGGGTTTCGAAGGCCGGTTCGGCGATGAACTCGCAGAACTGCATGAAGTTATTCCGGGTCTCGGACTGGCAGCGCTCCAGGACCTCGATGCTCTCGAAGAAGATCCTCAGGCGGTCTTTCCAATCGTCGGCTGGCATTCTTTTTCCACTCCGTGGAGTTTTTTGATGATAGCACACTCGGAGAAAATTGGAAACGGATGACTTTTCCTCACCCTCAAAAATTCCCTCACCCCCTCTATCTTGCGTCCTTCTAGCGAGATACAAATCAGCTTTAACAGGACTGTGGATATCCCTGTGAATCTCTTGTGATTATCCTCTCTAACTTGCTGAAAAGTTAACAGTTCTGACGAACTGCACTGAAATTGGGCAGTCGCGAGGCGACTGTTTTCCAAACAGCCTCTGCGCTGACCTCACTAAGCGAGGCGGCGACGTGCAGTTGGACCTGGCCGAGCGGCTCCCACGCGGCCACAAGGTCGCGCCTGAATAGGGCCACGACATCAGCGCCGCAGGCGGCCGCAAGATGGGTAACACCGGAATCATTGCCAAGGTAAAGGGCGCTGTCGCTCAGGAGAGAGGCAAGGCTTGAGAGGCTCGGACGGCGGACCCAGATCCAATTTGGAGGAAGGATAGCTTTTTCGATCTCTGCCGCCATTTTTCCTTCCGCCTCGCCCGTCACGAGAAATCCAGCGACGCCGCACTCACCAAGCCGGCCGATGATCCGGAGGAAATTCTGGAGCGGCCAACGCTTGCTCTCGCTTCCGCTTCCCGGATGGACGACGGCCGGGCGTTTTTTCCCGTCCGCGCCTGCCATTGGGTTTAAAGTTGCCGGTCTTTGCAGCCGGCTAGTCGGAAGACGGGTCCAATCGGCGATGGAGAAAGAGCGGCTCTCACCGAGAGCTTCCGCTGTTTTTTTGAAAAAGTATCGGCTCAGCTGTCCTGATTCCCGGGGATCGGCCCGGATAAAGAGAAACTTGCGCGGCGCGTCGTTAGATGCGGGGCACTTCTCCATGAGCCCTCCCTGACAGCTATGAGACCAATCCAGAATCCACTCGAATGATCGCAGCCGGGCGGAAGATTTTATCTGTTCTTCCGGCGCCTCAGAAAACAAGGGCGTCAGCCAACGGCTGTCTTCCGGGATGATCTCATCGACCACTCCCGTCTCCCGGAGTAGGGAGCCATATTCCCCCCGGCAGGCCAGGGTCAGACGAGCGCGTGGGCATTTCCCGCGGATGAGGCGGATGGACGGGAGGGCGACCAGAAGGTCGCCCAGACCTCCGAACCGGATAAGAAGCGCCTCCTTCATTCTTACCCCTGCAGCGTCGCGAACAAGACAGAGTTAAAACCGCGCAAAGGAATCTGCCGGCTGTTGTCAGCAGAAAAGGGAAAAATGTTTATTTAGGTGGGCAGAAGTTTTCTCCAGCCGGCTAAAGAAAAACTTGGGTATATTATAACAGAAAAAAAAGCAAAGGCAAATTTTTTCCGCTCAGCCGACTGACTTGATCCTTTCTCCAAACCGCCGGCCGAACTCCTGTCCTTTGACCAGGTCCCCGGGCTTGGGACTGCCGATGAATTCGAAGGTCTCGCCGAGCTCCCACTTGGCCGGCTCGATGATCTGTTTGACTTCTTTGAGCGCTCCGCCGCTCCAGCCGTAGCTCCCGAAGTAGGCGGCCTTCCGGCCCAGGATTCTTTTACTGACGGCTGTGTCCAGGACGTGGGCCATCGGGGGGAAGAGCTTGACCTCGTAGGTGGGCGCGCCGATCATGACGCCGGCCTTCGTCCAGAGCGAGGGAAGGATATAGCTCACGTGCGTCCTGGCGGCATCGAAAACCTCGACGGTGATGCCCGCCTGGGCAATCCCGGCGGCCACGGCGTTCATCATCCACTCGGTGCTTCCGTACATGGACCCATAGATGAGCGTAACGCCGGGCTCGGTCTTGCCGGAGGCGCATTCCGCCCAGCGGCGGTAGAGGTCGACTATCCGCTGGGGGTTGCGGCGCCAGACCAGCCCGTGGGAAGGGGCGACGATGTCCACGGGCAGGCTGGCCAGCTTGCCGATGGCATCCAGGACGCGGGCGCTGTAGTTGGCGACGATATTGGCGTAATAGCGCAGCGCTTCTTTTTCATAAAAGTCGGGCTGCGTGCACTCGTCGTCGAAGATCGTCCCCCGCAGAGCTCCGTAGCCGCCGAACCCGTCGCAGGAGAAAAGGACCTTCTGCGATTCCTCGTAGGTCATGATCGTCTCGGGCCAGTGGACAAAGGGCGTCGACAGGAATTTCAGCGCCGGGCCGCCCAGGGAGAGCGTTTCGCCGTCGGCGACGGCGCGGACTCCGTCCTCGATGCCGAAAAAGCCGCGCAGCATCTCCTTGGTCTTGGCGGACCCGAGGATTTCGGCCTGGGGAGCCAGCTTGCGGAAGGTCCGGAGGAGTCCCGTGTGATCGGGCTCCATGTGGTTGATGACGATGTAGTCGATCTTGGAGATGTCCGTAATCTCCTCGATCATCGACAGGAACTCGTCGCCTTTGATGGACTTGGTCAGGTCGATGAGCGCCGTTTTCTCTCCCTTGACCAGGTAGGAGTTATAGGTGACGCCCTCCTGGGTGATCGGCCAGAGGCCTTCGAAGAGGTCCGTTGTCCGGTCGTTGACGCCGACCCAGAAGATGCCGGGCTTGA
>DAIPLF010000216.1:0-1261 GCA_036769375.1 Candidatus Aminicenantota bacterium
GGGCCGTCATCGGAGGGCTGACAAGCTCAACCCTGATTACCCTGGTCGTGGTTCCCATCGTTTACTCGTACTTCGAAAAGAAAAGGGAGCTCTAGGCTCTTCCTCAGGCCAAGGTCAGAGTCTGATGAGCGAGCGCCAGCATGGCCTGGATCGGGACGCCGAAGGGGCAGGACTTCTGGCAGTATCCGGCACATCCGGCGCACAGGTCGGCCCGGGCCCTGTCCAAGCCGGCGTACTCGGCCATGGCATGTTTTTCCCGTCCCTGAGCGCTGAAGTAGTGTCCGAATCGCATGATCGCGTTGACCGGAACTCCGCGCGGGCACTCGGCCTCGCACTTTCCACAGGCGTGACGGCAATAGAACTGGCCGCATGTCTCCGCATAGGCGGAAAGCTTCTTCTCCTCGGGTTCCGACAGCCTCGTTCCCGAGAGCGAGGCAAAAGTATCCAGATCGGCATAGTTCTGGACCATGCAGCAGACGGAGTGGACGTCGGGATTGGAAAGAACAAAGCGATGGGCGGCGACCAGGAGCTCGGCGTCGTTCGTCAGGTTGTAGGTTTGCCTGAAAGAGTCCGCCTGATCGGCCACCTTTTTCACCCGTTCCAGCAGGGCCGGCAGGTAGTCCGGCATTTTTTCGCCGCTGTTCTCCACCTTCTCGACCTCCTGCTTGATCCAGGTATAGGTCCCGACCGGGTTGGCCTTCATGATCGTCGCGGCGATGTTCTTTTCTTTGAAAACCCTGAGCACCCGTTCGCCCATATCCCTCTGGATAAAGTTATAAACGAAGAGGGCGAGGTCAAACCGGCCGTCCTCGGCCGCTGCCATTAAGACCTGCTCCATGGTCTCCGGCGCTTCGTTCCACTGGGCGCCGTGCTGGGACAGCCCGCAGAACCGGACCCGGCCGTCGGCCTTGAGCTCTGTCATGGCGTCGTGGAATCCCGGCGCCTTCAGGATGGCAGTCGTGGGCGGGCAGTGGATCTGCAGGCAATCGACGTAGTCCGCATCGAGCCTCTCCAGGCATTTCCGGGTACGGTCGAGGACCTCCTGCTTGGTTACCTTGGCGTCACGGAGATACAGCTTGGTCGTGATGAAGACGGATTTGCGGTCCCTGTTTTTTATCGCCTGCCCGACCGTCCTCTCCACCTGGCCGTTGACGTAGTTTTCGGCGGCATCGATGTAGTTTATACCTCTGTCCAGGACCGCCTGGAAGAGCGCCGTGTCCGTCACCTCGCCTCCCCCCAAGCCGATGTCGGAAACCTTGAA
>DAIPLF010000216.1:1361-4461 GCA_036769375.1 Candidatus Aminicenantota bacterium
GTAAAGAAACCTGCCAAAATTGTCGCTTGAAAGCAAAGTTTCCTTACACTATGATAGCCCGGAGAGTAGGACGATGAGTCTCCGTTGCCCCGAATGTCAGGCCGACAACAGCAACGACAGCCGCTTCTGCAAACAGTGCGCGACGCCTCTCCCCCTGCCTGTTCCTGAAGAGATGGCCCGGGCCGCAACCCTGGCCTATCCCTCGCCTTCCCTCGAGCTCACCCCGGGAACGACCTTCGCCGACAGATACCTCGTCATCGAGGACCTGGGCAAAGGCGGAATGGGCAAGGTCTACAAAGTCCTCGACAAGGAGATCAAAGAGAAGGTCGCGCTCAAGCTCATCAAGCCTGAGATCGCGGCCGACCGGCAGACGATCGACCGTTTCCAGAATGAGATCAGGATCACCCGCCGGATCACCCACAAGAACGTCTGCCGGATGTACCACCTGGGCCGGGAAAAAGACACCTTCTACATCACCATGGAGTACGTCGGGGGGGAGAACCTAAAGAAGATCATCCGGATGACCAAGGAGTTGAGTCTCGAGGCGACGCTCAACATCGCCCAGCAGGTCTGCCACGGACTGATCGAAGCCCACCGCCTCGGGATCGTCCACCGGGACCTCAAGCCTCAGAACGTCATGATCGACGAGGACGGGGATGTCCGGATCATGGACTTCGGGATCGCCAGCTCGATCGAAACGAAGGGAGCCACCCTTCCCGGGATGATGATCGGGACGCCGGAGTACATGAGCCCGGAGCAGATCGACGGCAGCGAAGTCGATGCCCGCTCCGACATCTATTCCCTCGGCATCATTATCTATGAGCTGCTCACAGGAAAAACTCCATTCTCCGGAGAAACGCCCTGGAGCGTCGCTCTCAAACACAAGAACGACCGGCCCCACGACCCGCGGGAGCTCAATCCCGCGATCCCGGAGTCCATGAGCCGCATCATCCTCAAGTGCCTGGAGAAGCAAAAAGAGACAAGATATCAGAGCGCCGAGGAGCTGCTGGCGGATCTGGTCAACATCGGAGAGCAACGCACCCGGTCGGAGACCCGGCTCAAGGCGAAACACGTTACCACCGCCCGCCGCTCTCCCCTTAAGGCCTCCGGGAAAAAGATCGCCGTCAGGACGATCGCGGCAGGGGCTGCCATCATCATCCTGGCAGTCCTTCTGGGAAAGTTCGTCTTCAAGCGGACCCCGGTGGCCCCGCCGGCGGACCGGCCGAAGATGGCCATCATCAGCTTCGAGAACCAGACGGGCGACTCGGCCTACGACTACCTCCAGGACGCCATCCCCAACCTCCTGATCACGAGCCTGGAGCAATCCAAGGCCTTCCGTATCATCAGCTGGGAGCGGCTGCGCGACCTGCTCAAACAATCAGGGCGCGAGGACGGGCAGGTGATCGACAGCGACCTCGGCCTCGAGCTCTCCGGGATGGACGGAGTCCAGGCGCTTATCCGGGGCAGCTTCGTCAAGGCGGGGGACACGTTCGTCACCGACGCCAAGATCCTGGATGTCAAGACCAAGAGCTTGCTCAAAACCGTCAGCTCGCGCGGCCAGGGTGTCGACAGCATCCTCAAGGAACAGATCGATGAGCTGAGCCGGGAGATCGGCCGAGGGTTCGGCCAGGAAGAGGCCGTCACCAAGGCGAAAGCCACGCCGATCGCAGAAGCCACGACCAACTCCCTGGAGGCCTACAACTTCTTTCTCCGCGGACGGGAAGACTACGAAAAATTTTACAATGCCGACGCTCGCCGGAACCTGGAGAGGGCCGTCGAACTCGACCCGGAATTCGCCATGGCGTATTCTTATCTCGTCAGGGTGTATAACGCCTTGGGAAATTTTCCGGCTGCCGAGGAGGCCGTCAAGAAACTCGAAAAGTACGGAAGCCGGGTGTCGGGAAAAGAAGGGCTCTACATCCAGGCCCTCCTCGCCGCTCGGCCCGGGGAAAAGGGAAAAGAAAAGGAATTTATCGATATCCTCAATAAGATCATAGCCGAGTATCCGGAGGAAAAAAGGGCCCGCCTGGACCTGGCCGCTCGTCTTAACGCAACAAAAAGGCAGGAAGAGGCCATCACCGTGCTCAATGAATTGCTGAAGCTCGATCCCAAGTTCGGCCCTGCCTTGAACCTGATCGCTTATGCTTATGGCAACCAGAAAAAATTTGACCTGGCCATCAAGTACTTCAAAGAGTACGCGGCCGCGGCGCCGGGCGACGCCAACCCCTATGACTCCATGGGCGAGCTCTATTTCTATATGGGTAAGTTCGATGCGGCGCTGGAGGAGTTCCGCGAGGCGATCCGGATCAGGCCGGATTTCGGGTCAGATAACAGGATCTCCTATATCCAGGCCATGAGGGAAGACTACACCGCCGCCTTGCTTTCGATCGACCAGTTCATCGCTGCGGCACCGTCCAACGGTTTGAAGGCTTGGGGCAATCAGCTCAAGGCTGTTTATGATCACCTCCTGGGGAAGACGGAGGCCGCTTTTGCCGACCTGACCAAGGCCAAGGGATATGCCCTGGCCGATAATGACCCCGTCAACGCCGACAATCTCTACCGGTCGCTGATCTGGACCTCGTATGATCTTAGGAGATACGATCGATTCCTGCAGTATGCCAGGGAGCGTTTCGACTTCCGGGCCGAACGCAAGCTCCGGTCCGGGCCATTGAATGACGTCCTTTTGGTCTTTTACGAAGGATTGGCCGACGTCCGGCAGAACCGGCTTGACGCCGCCCAGGCCAAACTGGCCAAGATCGAAGCCGCCAAGCCCAGTATCACCGACCAGGACAAATCGACGTTTGAGATGGCCTACTACCATCTTCTGAGCGAGATCCTGGCCGCTCAAGGAGAACCCGAGAAGACAATCGAAGCCTACAGCAAGGTCGGCGGACCGGGTGTTCAAATCGGAAGTATTTACACTTTGATCATGAACGGCGTTCCCACCACCTATGACATTCCGGCACGGGCCTATCTCAATAAGGGGGATCTCGACAAAGCCATCGCCGAATATGAAAAGCTCATTGCGCCGGATCCCCTGGCCAGGGAATTCAGGCTCATCCATCCCCTGAGCCGCTTCCGGCTGGCCAAGCTCTACGAG
>DAIPLF010000217.1:0-4458 GCA_036769375.1 Candidatus Aminicenantota bacterium
CCGGATGGCGGAAATGAACAAGAAAGCCCAGGCCCGGATCCAGGCCATCGGGAAGAAGAAAGGCCTGGCCTTCAAGAAAGTCCTCGTGGCCGAAGGCTCAGCCGCCAAGAAGATCGTCGAGACCGCCGAGAAGGAGAAAGCCGACCTCGTGGTCATGGGGAAAAAGGGGGAGTCCATGCTCGAGAGGGTCCTGATCGGCAGCGTGGCCAACCATGTCCTGCGTCATTCTCCCGTGCCGGTGTTGATGACGAAGAAAGGGAAGCCGCCCGTGGGGATCAAGAAGATCCTCGTCCCTACGGATTTCACCAAGGAAGAGGACGCGGAACGGGAATTCGCCTGGGATTTGGCCAAGGCTTTCGGCGCTTCCCTGACCTTTCTCTATGTTCTCGAGCTCTACGGGCATGAGTACAGGATGGTGGACCATATGTTCAAGGCCACCCTGGCCAAGTTCCAGAAACGGGCGCATCAAGTGAGGAAGGGCGTCGAAGTCTCGAAGGACGTGACCCGCGCGGTCACCGCGGCAGCGGGGATCGACAAGTACTCCCGGGAGCACCGCTTCGACCTCATCGTCATGGCCACCTGCGCCCGCGGCCTGGGCCGCTTCTTTCTGGGGAGCACAACCGAAAAAGTCGTCTCCACTACCGACCTCCCGGTTTTTGCCCTCCCGCCGCACTATTGCCACTGAGCCAGTTAGGGGTCATCTCGAAACAGCGAATCTTGATACGGAGAGAGTGTGTCCATCTCTATCAACTCTGGGCGCCGGGCAGTGGGGCTCGGCGCGCCCCGAGGGGAACCTGATCCTGGAGGAGTGAGAAAAAGCACTCCGCTGCGATCGTCGAGGGTAAGAGAGTAACCCCTGGGACGAGACCTCCCGGAAAACGCGGCCAACCTATGCAACAAGACAGAAGGACTCTTTGGGTGGCCCTGAACCTGGTCCTGTCCGACAGCCTGAGGTCTGCCCAGAAAGTTGCCGCTCATTTCCCCGACCTGGAGGATATTTTCCGGGCGTCCTCGAAAAAGCTCACGGCTCTGGGCCTGGAGAAAGAAAAAGCGGAAACCCTGACCTCCCCCAGACTCATCGAGCGGGCCTCGCGGACTGTCGCCTGGCTCGCCAAGAAAGGGTATTTCATCCTCACGGTTGATGACCCGGATTACCCGTCTTACCTTAGGGAGATCTTCGACCCCCCGTTTGTCTTGTATGGCGCGGGTCGGCCGGAAGTCCTTAAGGAGCCGGCGGTCGCCGTGGTCGGCGCCCGCAGGCCGACTCCGTACGGGAAGGCCGTGGCAGAAAAGCTGACCAGGGACCTGGCCGCCTCAGGCCTCGTCGTGGTCAGCGGTTTGGCCAGGGGCATTGATTCTATCGCTCACTGGGGAGCGCTCGACTCGGGGAGGACCGTGGCCGTCCTGGGGTCCGGCTTGGACGACATCTATCCGCCCGAAAATAAGGGACTCTTCCGGAAGATCGCCGAGGAAGGGGCCGTGGTCACCGAGTTCCCTCCCGATATGCCTCCGCTTTCCTTCCACTTCCCGCTCCGGAACAGGATCATCAGCGGGCTTTCCCTGGCCACGGTGGTGATCGAGGCCACCCGCCAGAGCGGCTCGCTCATCACGGCACGCCTGTCCTTGGAGCAGAACCGGGAGGTCATGGCTGTCCCCGGAAGCCTGACTTCCGACCTCAGCCGGGGAACGAACTGGCTGATCAAATCGGGGGCCAAGCTTGTCGAAACATGGGAAGATGTGGTAGAAGAGTTGCCATCGCCCGTGAGGGAGAGGTTTCTCTCTCTCCGGCCGGAGGAAAAAAGAAGGCCTGCGATGAGCCCGGAAGAAAAAAGGCTCTTTGACCGCCTGAGCGTCGACACGCCCGTCCACATCGACGAGCTTGTCGAGGCTGCCGACGCTTCGGTCTCCGAAATGCTCGGCCTTTTGCTCAACCTGGAGCTCAAGGGCTTGATCCGCCAAATGCCGGGGAAACTCTTTCAGAGGAGTCCGTAGATGGAGAAATCACTTGTCATCGTAGAGTCGCCGGCCAAGGCCGTGACCATCAACCGCTACCTGGGTGGGGACTATGTCGTCAAAGCCTCGATGGGCCATGTCCGGGACCTGCCCAAGAGCACCCTGGGAGTTGACGTCAGCCATGATTTCGCGCCCCATTATGTCGTCCTCCCCGACCGCAAGAAAATCGTGGCCGAGCTCCAGAAGGCGGCCAAGGAGGCGGCTGCCGTAATCCTGGCCGCTGACCCCGACCGCGAGGGAGAGGCAATCTCCTGGCACCTCAGCGCGCTCCTCAAGGACAGCAACCCGAACATCCGGCGCGTTCTCCTGAACGAGATCACCAAGAAGGCCGTCGAAGAAGCGTTTACCCATCAGCGGGAGATCGACCAGGACAAGATCAAGGCTCAACAGGCCCGCCGTATCCTCGACCGCCTGGTGGGCTATCTTATCAGCCCGCTTCTCTGGAGGAAGATCGGCAAAGGGCTGAGCGCGGGAAGGGTCCAGTCCATCGCCCTGCGGCTGATCTGCGATCGGGAAAAGGAGATCCGGCGCTTTGTCCCCGAGGAATACTGGTCCATCGCGGCTCAGCTCGAGGCTTCCGAGCCGCCTCCGTTCAGGGCCAGTCTCGTCAAGATGGATGGAAAAAAGGCCAAGATCGGCGACGGGACCACGGCCCAGACTGTCGTCGATGAGCTCAAGCAGGTGCCGTTCCTCCTCGAAGACATCAAAATCCAGGAGAAGAAGCGCCACCCGGGGCCGCCTTATATCACGAGCACCCTCCAGCAGGACGGGTTCCGTCTGCTGCAATTCCCTGTCAGGAAGACGATGGCCGTCGCCCAGAAGCTTTATGAAGGACTGCCTATCGGCGAGCGCGGGCAGGTCGGCCTGATCACGTACATGCGCACCGACTCCGTCCGTATCTCCGAGGGGGCCCTCGCCTGGTCAAGAAAATACATCGAAACGGCCTTTTCCAAGGATCATGTGCCCGCTCACGCCCACGTATTTAAGAATAAGAGGAAGGCCCAGGACGCTCACGAGGCCATCCGGCCGACTTCCTCCGACCTGCCGCCCGCGGCGGTCAAGCCCTACCTGAAGAAGGACGAACATGAACTCTATACCCTGATCTGGAACCGTTTCATCGCCTCTCAGATGAGCCCGGCCGTCGTCGAGGAGACGGAGTTCACGGTCCAGGCCGGAAGATGCCAGTTCAAGGCCAAGGGCGAGGTCGTGCGCTTCAACGGCTTCTATGCCCTCTATCCGAACCTGGGCAAAGATACAGAGAGCCTGCCCAAAGCCCACAAGGGGGAGACGCTCCGCGTCCTGGGCCTCGAGTCCAAGCAGAACTTCACCCAGCCTCCACCCCGATACACCGAGGGAAGTCTGGTCAAGGAGCTCGAAGCGAAGGGGATCGGCCGGCCCAGCACTTATGCACCGATCATCTCCACCCTCCAGGATCGCACTTACGTGATCAAGGACAAGGGCAAGTTCGTCCCCACCGAGCTGGGGATGTTCGTCACGGATTACCTGGTTGCCCATTTCTCCGACCTGATGGAGGTCAAGTTCACGGCCCGCATGGAGGAGGAGCTCGACAAGATCGGGGAGGGGGAGAGAGACTGGCTGGAATACATGCGCCAGTATCACGCCCTCCTCACCGCCGACCTGGCCAAGGCAGGCGAGAGCGAAAGCGTCAAGGGCAAGGGGATCCCGATCGAAGAGAAGTGTCCGAAGTGCGGCCAGCCCTTGGTCATCCGTGAAGGCCGCTACGGCAGGTTCAAGGCCTGCTCTGGCTTCCCTGCGTGCACGTTCAAGGAAAGTCTGAGGAAGACAGAGACCACGAACCTTGATGAGCTCTGTCCGACCTGTGGGGCCCAGCTGGTCAAGAAGAGAGGGCGGTATGGATTTTTCGTCGCCTGTTCCACTTACCCCAAGTGCAAGTACATCAAGAAGTCAGAAGCGCTGAAGAAAGAGACCGGGATTGCCTGTCCAATGGGCTGCGGCGGGATGATCCTGGAGCGCAGGACCAAGCGGGGGAAGACCTTCTACGGCTGCAGCCATTTTCCAAAGTGCCGGTTCGCGACCTGGGATGAGCCCCTGAATCGTCCCTGTCCAAAATGCGGAAAGGTGGTGCTCCTCCGCAAAGTCCGGAAGAGCGGGACTACGATGTATTGTCGGGATGAGAAATGCGGGTTCAAGGAGATGGCCGAAACAGGGGAGGAACCGGCGGGGGGCGGAAAGGATGAGGCGCGAGCTTAGCGAATTCCTCGATTACCTGCGCTATGAGCGCAACGCCTCGGTCCACACTGTTTCCGGCTACCGGCGGGACCTCACCCAGTTCATCGACTATATCGCCGAGAGGGGCGGCTCATTGCGGAAGGTGGACAATGTCCAGATCCGGGGTTTCCTGGCGCAGCTCCACGAGCGGAAGCTCAAAAAGAGCTCAGCGGCGCGCAAGCTCGCCGCCATCCG
>DAIPLF010000218.1:0-4458 GCA_036769375.1 Candidatus Aminicenantota bacterium
TCCCCGGGCGTACTACGAGCTCCTGGCCGAGAATTACTAGGTTTCGGCACGCGCCGGCGGTTCCCGCCTTGACATGCTATGTCCGTCGAATATGGAGGCCTTAGGCTGGAATGACCCTTTCGAACACTCCGAGGATCTCCACGGAATCCCCGCCTTCCCTTAATTCGAGGGAAGGAAAGGCCTTGTTTTCTGTTGCCAAGAAGATCTTCGTCGTCTCGGCGATCTCCCCAGGCTTGATCACTGCCAGTCGCTGGTATCTTCTGACGATTGCTCCCGGAGTCCTCTTGGCGTAGGTCTTGACCCCGGCAAGCACGACTTTGTTCTCGACACTTTCGCTGCGGGGAATGCGAAATTCACAGACGGCCCCTTGGGGGATAAGAGGCTCCATGGATGCGTCCGCGATGCGGACGATATACCGGTCGCGAAGGAAGGGACCGCCCGCGATCTTCAAGAATTTGCCGACCCAACCCTTCTCCAATCGGGTGCGCCAATCCATTTGGCTCAGATTCTCCATGTCTTCGAAGCGGACAAGAGGGAGCGAATTCAGATAGGGCTCGACTTCCGCGGCCCGGGACTGAAGACCGACGGTTCCCTTGACGTCCATGCGGCTCCGGAAGAACTTCTCGGTCTCCGGGTTCAGAAAATAGACATAGCAGCCCTTGAGTCCCCTGGAGAGCAGGACGCGGTAGGTGTTCTTCACGAGATCGACGAACTTGCCCTTCGCCCTTCTGACAACGGGGTCCCCCGAATTCTCGGGATGGCCGGTCCAGGTGCCGTCCGCGAAATCGTATATGATATCGTTTCCGACGATTACGCCGACGTAGTCGAATTCGAATCCCTGGGCGGTATAG
This sequence comes from Candidatus Aminicenantota bacterium, assembly GCA_036769375.1. Taxonomy (GTDB): domain Bacteria; phylum Acidobacteriota; class Aminicenantia; order Aminicenantales; family UBA8522; genus UBA8522. The sequence goes on from DAIPLF010000218.1 coordinate 852, forward strand.
ACGCAACCGATCTGATCGATCCCGTGGGGATCGTGAGCCCAGAATTGGGCCTTGGGGACGTTCCTGGGCAGCTTGACTGCCTCGTGTCTCGCATTCCATGGTCGTCGGAAGTCCCCGATGACCACATCAGCGTTCAAGTCGCAACCAGGGACGTGTTTGGACCATTCCCAGCAGAATCCGGCGGTCATTCGTGCGCTGAAGCCCTCTTGGGCCTTAATTCGTATGGCCTGCTCGAGAGATCCCGGCGATTCGAAGATCTTGAATTCGAACTCCTCCTCTCCCGTCCATAAGACATGGGCCGTGCGGGCTATCCCCAACGTATTGTTTATCCAACTGACGAAGGCCTCGGAGCCCCCGCACCTGAACTGGGTCTCGAGCTCGTGCTCGAAAAGGAGGCAATCGTTCTTTTCGGAGAATTGTCTGATATTCCGAACCGATCCGATCTCTTCGGGGCGGACCACTTGGTCCTGATCGATGAAAAATACGGAAATCCGGGCCGCGCTGATCAATTCTTGGATCTGCGGGATATCCGTTCGTTCGGTTTTGGGAGTATAGCGATTCTGGCTCGTTTCCCTGAGCCGATGGGCCTCGTCGCAGATCAGCACGTCCACCGCATCAGGGTTGGCCGTCATATAGCTGTTAAAGTATTTGAATTGGATGGCACCCCTGTTCCCGATGATCTTCCTGAGGGTCTCGGTGAACGCTTTGGAGCCGGTGGCATAGTGGGCGTTGTAGCCGGCGAGCAGCAAATCGGCCATGAGATTGATGGCGATGACGGACTTGCCGGTTCCGGGGCCGCCTTTGATGATGATGACGGTCTTGCGCCTGTCCCCGATCCCTTTCCGAGCCGAGGCCATTACGCGATCATAGGCGACAAGCTGCTCGTCGAGCAGGATATACTCCGGGTTGCCTTTGATGACGTTGCCGACATGGTCCATCAGCTTCTTGCTCGGCCGGTATCGACCGTCCTCGATCCGGCCGAGGATATCCATCCCCTGGCCGCCTTGAAGCCGCGCTTTGAGAAATTCCGAGAGGGGCTCGACATCGTCCATGGAGAAGAGGGGATAGGTCTCGAGAAGGCGCTTGAAGTTCTCTTGTAGGAGGGTTTCGTTCGAGATGAACCGGTAATTATGGAGATACGCGCAGGCACTCAGCGCGATCGGCTCGGGAGGCTCATAGAAGGCCGTGTGGACGTCCTGGAGGTAGGTCGCATACTGGCCGACCTGTGCCGATGGATGCAAGACCTCCCTTTCGCCTCCGCCGATGTAGCTGATGACCTCGTTCTCTCCGTCGGAGGGTTTGCAGCTCTCCCATTGCTTCAGCTCGACAATAACGGCATTGTCCATGTGCCCGCCGTCCTTGCCCGTGATGAGGCAATCGAGCCGTTTTGAGGTGAACGGGATCTGATATTCCAGGATGATCCCATGGTCCAGGAGATCATTAAGCTGGAAGACCTGCGAAACCGAGGCTAGAGATTGGCGCCAGGACCGGACCTCCCCCGGCGAGGGATAATGGCGATAGTAATTGAAGAAGGCCGCCTTGAGCCTGTCCGCGACCTGATTATGTGCGACGTCCGAAACGAATTGACCGGTCGAGCCGATGTAAAGCTTCATCGGTCAAACTCCGTCGATTTCTTTGAATTTCCCCGGGCTTTGTCCGGGGGATACTTCTGGCGGTTGATCTCCAGTTTCTCTAAGGCCGCATCGAGCGGGGAGAGGCCAAGCTGATCGGCAAGTCGGGCCAGATAGATCTGGACATCCCCGATCTCCTGGCGGACCTTCGTAAGAGTCTCCTGATCGAGGTTGCGGGACTGCTCCTCGGTCAGCCACTGAAAGTGTTCGAGGATCTCGGCGACCTCGACGGATAAGGCCATCGAGAGGTTCTTGGGGGAGTGGAATTGTTCCCAGTCCCGGTCTGCGGCGAACTCCCGCAGCTTCCTGATCAGTTCATCCATAGGGCCTCATTATGACCGACCCGTGAGTCTGGTTCAATGGAGAGTTTTGAGAAATTCCCGCGTTGAGTTGTCTTAGTCCGTCCTGTGCAAAAAATGCACAGGTTGAGAGACATTCGTCAACTGTTGCAGAAAATGCCGCAACCGAGTATTTCTCGGTAGCTCGGCTTCTCCAGCCCTTTAGCCTATTTAGTCAATTGGAAATAGCAACTGCTGCAAGTTACGCGATAGTTGCCCATCACCGGAAGAAAGCAATATGCTAAAAATGCATAGTGCTTTCTGAGGAGTCTGAAATGGCTATGCTAATCTCCTTGCTTTTGACATCAAATAAGAATTCTGATAATCTGAATACCGAATTAAGCCATATGGAGTTCCGCTATGTCTGGCTCTAAGCCTTATCGATCTCATATCCGAGAACGAGGTCAGCTGACAATCCCTAAAGGAATCCGGGAAAAGGGCGCGCTTTATGACGGGGAGGCCGTGACGATCATTCCCCTTGGGAACGCCATACTGGTTACTCCCAAGAAGATCGGCCTCGACGAGGCCCGCCGAGAAATCCGCAGGATCATGAAAGCCTCGGGTATGTCCGCCGAGGAGATGATCGAAGGCCTCCAGGAGGAAAGAGCCCGACTTAACCAAGAGACGTACGGAGATGAGGAAGTATAGGATCTTTCTTGATTCGAACGTCATCCTCTCGGGCCTCACCTCGGACCTAGGCGCTCCCCGTCTGATCTTGGACGTCCTTAGCCTGGGGCTGCCCGCGATCCAAGGCGTAACGGGGCGCTTCAACCTGACTGAGATCGAGAGGAATATCGCCAGGAAGATACCGGCGGCCCTCACGATCTTCAATGACTGCCTGCCGAAGCTGGATCTGGAGATCGTCCCCGTGCCGTTCCCAGAGGAGATGAAACCTTATGCCGGGATCGTCGATGACAAGGACCTTCCGGTCCTGGCATCAGCGATGATGGGCCGAGCGGATTTCTTTGTGACCGGCGATAAGAAGCTTCTCTCGCAGATCACGGCGCAAAGCACTTTTTCCTTCACGGCGCTTCCCCCCACGGATTTCCTGGATCGGGTCCTGCCTGATATACTGGCGGGAGTGAAACCACCAAAGGGGAATGACCGATGAGCTACTATTTCAACAAGACGATCGAGATGCCGTTCGAGGAGGCTGTCGACCGGGTCAAGGCCGAGCTCAAAAAAGACGGCTTCGGCGTGCTCACCGAAATCGACGTCCGGAAGACGCTCGGCGAGAAGCTCGGCGTCGATTTCCGGCCCTACCGCATCCTCGGCGCTTGCAACCCGCCCCTCGCTTACAGGGCTTTGACCCTCGAGGACAAGATCGGGACGATGCTGCCCTGCAACGTCATCGTCCAGGAGCTCGGTCCCGGGCGGGTAGAGGTGGCGGCCATCGACCCCGTGGCCTCCATGGCGGCCGTCCAGAACCCCGCCCTGGCCGGGGTCGGGGCTGAGGTCCGCGAGAAGCTTAAAGCCGTCGTCGAACGGCTTTGACATTTCGCCCCGCTTATCTATAATAAAGGTCCGTTTTTTGCGGGCTAGACTACCACGGACGAAAGGCTCATAAGTCTTTGATTTTCGGGGCCGGAACGGACATCATCGAGGTCCAGCGGGTCGAGGACAAGCTCGTCCGCACGG